>NZ_JBRRBO010000005.1:0-140361 GCF_056756175.1 Stenotrophomonas sp. STEN240
AGAACTTCGAATCAGGCCTCAGCGCCTTCTTCGTAGGCTGCGACGTTTCCGTCGTAGCGAGCCGCCCATTATATGGTGGCTTTTCTGCTTCGTCAACACCTCATTTCGGGGCGGTTGACTCGGCGGCTTCAGCGTTGGCCCGAAGGCTTTTCGTCGAAGCGAGCCGCCTATTATGGCAGGCTTTTTGTTTCCGTCAACACCCTTTTTGGAGGCTGCTGACGCTGCTTGTTGGTTCCGGTCACTGCTGTGATCGGCGCCGTGAAGCGAGGAAGTGGATTCTAGACATCTTTGTGAAAACCGCAATCACTTTTTGTTGCAGAGCGGCAAATCAGGGGTTGGGGCCAGACTTGGCAAAGTCCTTGCGGAGAGCTGCCCTCACCCCAGCCCCTCTCCCGTGTACGGGAGAGGGGCTTTGTCTTCGGCTGGGTGCAAAGAAGCTGCCGGTCTGTTTGCTGGGTGGCGTGGCTTGTTGGTGCGTTGTGCTTTTTTGCAATGCGGAGAGCTGCCCTCACCCCAACCCCTCTCCCGTATACGGGAGAGGGGCTTTGTCTTCGGCTGGGTGCACAGAGGCCGCCGGTCTGCTTGCTGGGTGGCGCGGCTTGTTGGTGCCTTGCGCTTTTTCAATGCGGAGAGCTGCCCTCGCCCCTGCCCCTCTCCCGTAAACGGGAGAGGGGTTCTGGCTTCGATTGCCCCTCTTCCGCGTGCGGCACTAAGGCTTTGCCTTCGGCTGATTGCATGAGAGCCGCAGGCCTGCTGGCTGGGCCACAATGCGGGTTGATCCGTTGCACCTCTATATAGATGACCAATCCGGCTCCGCGTTCGTTCTTTCGTGATCTCTCGCTGCCTGCGGTGGTTGCCGGCTTCATTACAGTGTTGGTGGGCTTTGCCAGCTCGGCGGTAATCGTGTTCCAGGCGGCGCAGGCCGTTGGCGCCGGGCAGGCCGAAATCGCGTCATGGATGTGGGCGCTGGGCATCGGCATGGGCGTTACCTGTATCGGCCTGTCGCTGCGCTACCGCGTGCCAGTAGTGACGGCTTGGTCCACGCCCGGGGCGGCGATGCTGGTGGTCGGGGCAAGCACGTTGCCACTGTCAGATGCCATCGGCGCCTTTGTGCTGGCAGCCGTGATGGGCACCTTGGCCGGATTCTCTGGCGTCTTCGAAAAAGCCATGCGGCGGATTCCGGTGTCGCTGGCTGCGGGCATGTTGGCCGGGGTGTTGCTGCGCTTTGGCCTGGATGTATTTGTATCGGTGAATACCCAGCCGATGCTGGTGCTGCTGATGTTTGCCACCTATCTGCTGGGCCGGCGTTGGTTTCCACGCTATGCGGTGATCGCGACCTTGCTGGTGGGCGTGGCGATGGCCAGTGGCAAGGGCTTGATGCATATGGAGCAGGTGCAGCTGCAGATGGCAATGCCGGTATTCACCGCGCCGACGCTGTCGTGGGCGGCACTGTTCGGCATCGCCCTGCCCTTGTTCATCGTGACCATGGCGTCGCAGAACGTGCCGGGCGTGGCAGTGTTGAAGGCCTCCGGTTATGACGCGCCGATATCGCCGGTGATCGGCTGGATCGGCGTGGTCAACACGCTGCTGGCGCCATTCGGCGGCTATGCCTTGAATCTGGCGGCAATCACTGCGGCGATCTGCATGGGCCGGGAGGTGCATGAAGATCCAGCACGGCGGTATACGGCGGCGGTGAGCGCCGGCGTGTTCTACATCGTGATCGGCTTGTTCGGGGCGACGGTGGCAGCGGTATTTGCTGCCTTCCCGAAGGAATTGATCGCGGCACTGGCCGGTATCGCCCTGCTTGGCACCATCGGCAACAGCCTGGCTGTCGCCTTGAAGGAAGAGGCCGAGCGTGAGCCGGCGCTGGTGACCTTTCTGGTGACGGCGTCAGGCCTGACCATGGCCGGGATCGGCTCGGCGTTCTGGGGCTTGTTGGCCGGTGTTGTCACCTTGCTGGTGCTGCGTCGGCCGTCGCCGCGCTGAGCACGCCGTGCATCGAGCGCGCACCTGCTCGGCAGCAGCAGGCGCGCACGCCTGCTGCTCAAATAATCAGGAACCCAATCACCACGTTGAGCAGGATCAACACGAAGATGCCAGTCACCACGGCTGCAACACTGGTGCCGCCGCGCAAGCGTAGCTGCGCCCGCAGTGCGTTGGCGCCGCTGGTATTCGCGGACGTCAGCTGCTGGATCTGCTTCTGCGTGTGCTTCAAATAAAACGCATTGCCCAGCCCACCTGCGGCAACGGAGATACCGATATTGACGCCCCATGCCGCCATGTCCGGGATGCCCATGATGCGTAGCGCGGTTCCCAGCAGCATTGCTCCGCCGCCCCACATCAGCGCTAGCGTATACATCTTGCGGTAGAGCATCCACAGCACGCCGAGGAAGAACGCCGGCCAATGCCAGGTGTCCTTGGCGTTGGGGTATTTTCCGTCCAGATGCCACTTCTGGCGGTACTTGTCGAAGTTGTTGCCGACAAAATCGGCGTAGGGCTTCAACTTGTCATCCAGCTCGACAACCGGTGCGGCAACAACCGTGGACGGTGCGGCATAAGGGTTGCTGCCAGCAGCGGGCGCGTCGTTGGCACCGGGCAGTGCCAGATCCTGCGCGAAGTTCTGCAGCGGCTGCCACTGCTCCATGCCGGCCCGCCATAGCAACGAGGCCGGGGCCAGCCCGCCCTCGGCGATCAGCTGCTGCAGCTGCGGGGTGGCAAGCGGCCCCTGCCGCTCATGCTGTGCATCGGTGTAATACCACTGGGTGTTCGGCATCGTTTCTTCCTTGATTGGGCACAGCTACCTTCATGGCAGCGCAAGGCGCCGACTCTAGGCCGGGCCGCCCTGCACTCACAACCAGAAACCACTCAAAGCGGCTTCACCTCGAACACCTGCTTGAGGCTGTGGCGTCCGCCCGGGGCCAGCTCGATCACGTCCGGGCCGGCGTTGGCCGCCTCCACGCAGACGTAGTTGCGCCACGCCGCGCCGATATCTTCCATCTTGGCTGCACCGGCTTCGCCTGCGTTCCAGACCACGGCGGTGCGGCTGCCGCTGGTGCTGATGTCGATTGCGCGCTTGAAGCCCGGGTCACGCAGTACGTAATGGCCGCCGGCCTGGGTGTAGAGGCGATCGCTACGGCCCGGGTCACGCGGATCGCGTAGGTTCCAGTCGCCCTTCTGCACATGGGCATTGCCGTTGTCGAGCTTGTCCAGGTAGGTGAGCCCGTCCAGGCCGGTGACATCCACCTTCAAGGCGTCGCTGACATTGAAGTAGTTGTGCAGTGCCTGGGTGAAGGTCTGCGGCTTGGTGCCGGCGTTTTCGGTGATCAGTTCCTGTTCGAGGGTGCGGCCGATGCGCAGCACCATCTGCAGGCGCAGGTCCAGGCTGTCCAGCACCGGTGGGGCAAGGGTCAGCACCACGCTGCCATCGGCTTCGCGGCGGGCATCGCGCAGCTGCCAGGCAACGGTACGCACGAAACCATGCGCGGGCACGTCATTGCTCTGGCCCTGCCGCGAGAAATATGGCCAGCACACCGGTGCACCGCCACGGATGGGCGTGGGCGGTTGCTTGGCAGTGGGCGAAAGCCACATCACGTCCTGACCGCCATTGGGCACGAAGGACAGCAGCTGCCCGCCAAACACGCTGATGGCAGCGGTCGAGAACGGGGTTTCCACCTTCCATGCGGTGAAACCCTTGTAGTCGCCTGTGCTCAGGCCCTGCACATCCTTCATTGAAACGTTGCTCCGTACGATCGGTGATTGGACAAGCTGCTGATAGCCGGCCGGTAGCCGGAACGCGGTGGGCTCGGCAGGCTGGGCGTTACGCAGCGCCTGCAGGATGCGGGTGCCGGCACGGCCATCGGCGTCCTTCCAGCCCAGCCGCTGCTGTTCGACCTGGATGGCGCGACGGGTGGCGTTGCCGACCATGCCATCGGCGCTGCCGATGTCGTGGCCACGAGCGAGCAGTAGGGTCTGCAGTTCGCGACGCTCATCGCGGCCGATGCCCGGGTCGTCGGTGGGCCAGGCCGCGCTCAAGCCAGGGCCGCCGCGCAGGCGGTCAGCCAGGGTGGCGATGGCCAGGGCGTAACTCTCGGCGGCGTTGTAGGAATAGATCGCGTCGTAGTTGCGGAACACCAGCAGGGCCGGGCCCTTGGTGCCGGCCGGCAGCAGCACGGCGGCGTTGCTGTCGTCAGCGATGGCCGATACCTGCAACGGCTTGCCGTCTGCCAGAGTGACGCCCAGCGCGCGCCAGTCCGCCAGCGGCTTGCGCTTGGTACGGCCGGCGAGTGCGGCATTGAAGTTGGCCGGGATGCGGACTTCCACGCCCCATGGCTGGCCGCTGCGCCAGCCGGACTGCTTGAGGTAATTGGCGGTGGAGGCCAGCGCGTCGGGAATGCTGGCAACCAGATCGCGGCGGCCGTCGCCGTCACCATCCACGGCGATGCGGGCGTAGGTCGATGGCATGAACTGGGTGTGGCCGAAAGCGCCGGCCCAGGAGCCGGTCAGGCCGTCGGGGTTAAGGTCGCCCTTGTCGATCAGCTTCAGCAAGGCCAGCAGCTCGCCCTTGAAGAAGGGCTGGCGGCGGCCGTTGCAGGACAGCGTGGCCAGTGACTGCAGCAGCGGGCGCTTGCCGAACACGCGGCCGTAATCGCTCTCCACGCCCCAGACCGCAACGATGGTGGCCGGATCAACGCCGTACTGGGCGCTTACCTGGTCCAGCAGCGCGCGGTGCTGGGTGAGCAGCGCGCGGCCATCGGCGATGCGGCGGCTGTCGACCAGCGAGGCCAGGTAGTCCCAAATGGGGGTGGTGAACTCGGGCTGCGCGTCGAGCAGTGGCAGCACGCTCAGGTCCGGCGTGATGCTGCTGAAGACCTGGTCAACCTTTTCGCCGCTGATGCCCTGGGCGACGGCGGCGGTCTTGAGTGAGGCGCCACAGCTGCCGAAGTCGGCGATCGCGGCGTTGGCAGGGAGGGCCAGCAGCAGCGCCGCCATCGTGGTGCCTGCACGCAGCAGGTTGATCGGGTTCATCCATGGGCTCCTTGCACTGGAGCTTGATGATAAGCGGTGTGCTTGCGTTTGGTTGTGGGAGCGGCGTGAGCCGCGAAGCTGGAGTTGTTTGAGGGTTGCGAAGAGCCAAAGGCACCCCTCCCCAGCCCTCCCCTTCGCTTCGCGCAAGGGAGGGTGCGTAGTGCCGAGCCGTGCTCGGCAGGGCTTTCCCGGTACGGCCCCAGCCGAGCATGGCTCGGCTCTACCAATGCGGCGCTGCTTCGCTGCATGCCCTGCCCGCGCAGTACGCGAGGGACGCGGTGGCGCTTCAGCCGGCGGCGTCCAGGTAGTACCAGCGGCCGTCGATGCGCTGGAAGCGGCTGTGCTCGGTCATCTTTACCGCGCTGCCACCGCCTACGCGGTAGCGGGCGGTGAACTCGACGTCGGCGGTGTCTTCGCCGGTGAGGGCATGACGCTTCACGCTCAGACCCAGCCATTGCGTGCGCTGGCCGGGGGCGTCCTGAAGCGAAAGCTCCGCCGGGCGGGTGTCCGGATGCCAGCTGGCCAACAGGTAGTCGACGTCCTGCAGTACATAGGCGCTATAGCGCGAACGCATCAGTGCCTCGGCATCGGGGGCAGCCTGGCCGGCGTGGTAACGGCCACAGCAGGCCGCATAGGTCTGCGCGCGGCCACAGGGACAGGGGGAGCTGGGAGATATCTGCATCTGTGCATTTTCGTCCAGCCGCGCGGCGCTTCCAAGCGATGTCGCCGTGCAGGGCGCGTATGCTGTCGCGCCCTGCGCCGGAGTTGCCATGCTGGAGTTGATCCCACCCGAGCTGCCGTGGTTGCTGGTCATCGCCTTCATCGCCGGACTGGTGGATGCGGCGGTCGGTGGCGGTGGTTTGATCCAGTTGCCCGGGCTGTTCACTGCCCTGCCGCAGCAGACGCCGGCCGCGTTGCTGGGTACCAATAAATTCAGCTCGGTGTTCGGCACCGGTGCCTCGGCGCTGCGCTATGCGCGCGCGGTGCGTTTCCCCTGGCGGCCGGTGTTGCTGGCGGCCGCTGCGGCGTTTGCGTTCTCCTTCCTTGGCGCCACTGCGGTGACCCTGCTGTCCAAGGAGGCGGTGCGGCCATTGGTGCTGACCCTGTTGATCGTGATGCTGGGCTATACCCTGACCAAGAAGGATTTCGGCGCGCTGCACCGGCCACGCGAGGTCGGCCGGCGCGAACTGCTGATCGCGCTGGCGATGGGCGGGGTGATCGGTTTCTACGATGGCTTCTTCGGGCCCGGTACCGGCAGCTTCCTGATCTTCCTGTTCGTACGCTTCTTCGGCCTGGACTTCCTGCGCGCCTCGGCCGCGTCCAAGGTGGTCAACCTGGCCACCAATGTGGCAGCGTTGTCGTTCTTCGTGCCCAGCGGCAATGTGCTGCTGGCCCTTGCGGTACCGATGGCCGCGGCCAACGTACTGGGCGCGGTGACCGGCACCCGGCTCGCCCTGCGCGGCGGCACTCCATTGATTCGCAAGCTTTTTGTGGTGCTGGTGGTGGTACTGATCACGCGCATGGCCTGGGATACCTTCAACACGCCGTGAAACCCACCTGCACATAGCTAAATTTCAGCCGCTGGAAATTATTGACGGACGTCACATAGTGGGTCCTTAACTACCAGCCAACCGGGACGGCGAATCTTGAAAAGCCCACGTGGAATTGCAGTGCTGCTGCTGGTCACGGGCGCCATCCTGGCCTGCGTACCAGTCGCCTACTCACTCCGCCAGGCACGGGCGCAGGCCATCCGCGAGAAGTTCGTGGGGCTGGACGAAGTGGCAGCCAACCTGGAACGCCAGGTCCGCAGCACCGCCACCACCTTGGGGATGCTGCGCGAGGAAATGCGCGGTAGCGGTGATGAACCCTGCAGCGACGCAGGAAGGCTGCGCTTGCAGCGCTTCGGGCTGGGTTCGCAGGTGGTGAAGAGCACGCTGTATCTGCAGGACGGCAAGGTGCTGTGCTCCTCCAGCGGCGCCTTGATGCAGCGGCTCGTGCTGGGCCCCTCTTCGCTGCGCACCCCCGAAGGGGTAAGCCTGTACACCCAACTGCGCGTCCCCGGGCTTGCCGACCGGCAGTACGTGTTGTTGGAGAAGGACGGCTACGCGCTGCTGCTGTACCCGGACGGGCTGATCGCACCGTTCGCACGACCGGATCTTTCACTGGGCCTGTTCAACGTCAAGGACAGCCGCTACACCGCGCGCAACGGCACGCTGGAACAACGCTGGGTTGAAGCCGACGGAAAGGCCGACGACAAGGGCCACTTCATCGACCAGCAGAGCGGTTACATGGTGGTGCGGCGGGTGCTGTCACCCGGCATCACCGGCTTGATCGTGGCCACCCCACTGTCGACCATCGACGCCCGCGTGGCCCAGTTCGCGCACTGGTTCATCCCGATCGGGGTCATCGCCGGGTTGGCCGTGCTGGGCATGGCGCTGATCCTTATCCGGCGCCAGGTGTCGGCGCGCGCCGAGCTGCTGCGGGCGCTCAACAAAGGCCACCTGTTCCTGCTCTACCAACCGGTTTTCGACCTGCAGGACAACACCTGCATCGGCGCCGAGGCGCTGCTGCGCTGGCAGCATGAGGACGGCACCGTGGTACCGCCGGACCGCTTCATCCCGTTTGCCGAGGATGCGGGCCTGATCCAGCTGGTTACCCGCCGTGTACTGGAACTGGTGGTCAAGGACCTGACCGGCTTCCTGCGCCGCCATCCACAATTTCACCTGGGCGTGAATCTGTCACCACGCGACCTGCAATCGATGCAGACACCGGCGCTGCTGGAAGCCATGCAGCGCAGTATCGGCGTGGGCAACGGCCAGTTCGTGGTGGAGGCTACCGAACGCGGCCTGCTGGAGGAAACCAGCGCCATGGAAGTGGTCAACGCCATCCGCGCCCTGGGCATTGCCATCGCCATCGATGATTTCGGCACCGGCTATTCCAGCCTTGCCTACCTGACCACCTTTCCGTTCGACATCCTCAAGGTCGACAAGAGTTTCACTTCCACCGCCTGCACCGAGGCGGTGACCAGCCAGGTGGCTACCCACATCATCGAACTGGCGCGCAGCCTGGGCATGCGCAGCCTGGTGGAAGGCATTGAAACCGCGGAGCAGGCGGAGTTCTTCCGCAACAAGGGCGTGGTCTACGCACAGGGCTATTTCTTCGGAAAGCCGATGTCGGCAAGTGCCTTGGCCGACTTCCTGCCGCTGCATAGCCGCCCCGGGCAGCACAGCACGCCGGCTGATGCGGCTGCTTGATCTGGCGCAATGCGCCGGCACCGTCAAACCCGCAGGCTGTACCCATCGCGGCAATGCCGCAGTTCGGGAGTACGGCCATGCAGCACGATTTTGCCGGGCGCATCGCCTTGGTGACCGGTGCCGCGTCCGGCATTGGTGAGGCGGTGGTGCGGCAACTGGCCGCTGGCGGTGCGCAGGTGCTGGCCGCCGATATCGATGGCAATGCGGCAACCGCGGTGGCGATGTCGCTGGGTGAGCGGGTGCAGGCGCTGCAGGTGGATGTGAGCGACCCGGATGCGGTGCGGCATATGGTGGGTGCCTGCAAGGAGCGCTTCGGCGGCCTGCATCTGGCCGTCAACAACGCCGGCATCAGCGGCGCCAGCCTGCAGACCGCCGATTATCCACTGGAAGAATGGCACCGCGTGCTCGGGGTCAACCTGCACGGCGTGTTCTATTCGATGAAGTATGAAATCCCCGCCATCCTCGCCAGTGGCGGCGGCGCCGTGGTCAATATGGCCTCGATCCTGGGCACCAATGGCTGGGCCGGTGCGGCGGCCTATGTGGCGGCAAAACATGCGCTGGTAGGCATGACCAAGAGTGCGGCGCTGGAATATTCCGCGCGCGGCCTGCGGGTCAATGCAGTGGGCCCGGGCTTCATCGACACGCCACTGCTGCAGGGCATGGACGACCGCGCCTACGCCGGGCTGGTGGCACTGCATCCGGCCGGGCGGCTGGGCACGGCCGAGGAGGTAGCGGCACTGACCTGCTTCCTGTTGTCGGACAAAGCGTCGTTCATTACCGGGAGCTACCACCTGGTCGATGGTGGCTATTCATCTCGGTGAATTGATGTAACAACGGTTTCATTGTGCGGTTTACGGCTCGTGTTGAGACGTCTCCGCTTGTCTGCGCCTAACGAATTGCTTACAAATCGGCTACGCCCGTCATGGTGGCGGGCACGTAGTCCGGCAATCACCAGGAGCTTTCCGATGACGTTGTTACCGCTACGCCCGCGCCGCCTCAGCTGCGCTGTCCGCTTATCCCTGTTGTGTCTGCTGCCCGGCGCGGCATTCGCGCAACAAGCACCCGACAGCGCGCCCAAGACCCTGGACAGCATTCAAGTCACGGGTACCCGCATCAAGAAAGCCGAGCTGGAGACCCAGGTTCCGGTACAGGTACTCACCCGCGAAGCCATCGAACGCACCGGTTACAGCTCGGTCGCCGATGTGGTCCAGCACCTCACCGCCAGCGGCGCATCGCTGAGCACCAAGCTCAACTCCAGCGGCAACTTCGGCTTTCCTCCCGATGGCGGCGGTGTCGGTGCCGGTGCGGCAACGGTGGACCTGCGCCATCTCGGGCCCAAGCGCGTACTGGTACTGGTGGATGGCATCCGCTGGGTCAATGAATCCTCCGGCTCGGGCGTGGGTTCCTCGGTGGACTTGAACACCATCCCGCTGGCGATCGTCGAACGCATTGAAGTGCTGGAAGACGGCGCGTCCTCGATCTACGGCTCCGACGCCATCGCCGGCGTGGTCAACATCATCACCAAGAAGGGTGCCGAAGGCGGCCACGTCGAGGTGCAGTACGGCGACTACAACCTCAAGGGCGGCGATACCAGCAGCATCGACCTGAGCTTTGGCGGCAGCAGCGAGCGTGCGCAGTGGATTGTGGGCGCGTCGTGGTTCAAGCAGAAGGAAATCTCCTCCAAAGAGTACGAATGGGCGACCGTGCCGGTACCCGGCACCGGCCTGGCCAACGGCAGCTCGGCAACCCCACAGGGGCGCCTGGTGTTTGCCGACCCCAGTGGCAATACCTACAACATCACCTCCAACAGTGGCGTTACCAATCCGGTTTTCGATCCCAGCCAGACCGGCTGTACCCGCACCGATGACTACCACTGCTTCGGCACCCCCGACCGCTACAACTTCGCACCCAACAACCTGCTGCTGACCCCGAACGAGCGCAAATCGGTGTTCGGCCAGGTGCGTTTCGAGTTCACCCCGAATGTCAGTGGCTGGTTCCGTGGCCTGTACAGCGAGCGTGAATCGGCCAACCAGGCCGCACCGGAGCCCTTCTTCCTGGGCACCGATGCCGGTGTGTACAACGACTGGGCCGAAACCAAACTGGTCATCTCTGCCAACAACCCCTACAACCCGTTTGGCTTTGACCTGACCACGATGGGCGCCAATCCCAATCTGTTCCTGCTCGGCCGGCGACCGGTCGAAGGCGGCCCGCGCCGCTACGAGCAGGACGTGAAAACCTGGTACGCGGCCGGCGGATTGGATGGCGTGTTCGAGGTCAACCAACGCACCTGGAACTGGGACGTCAACGTGATGTCCAGCGAGAGCAAGGCCACCCAGACCAATACCGGCAGCTACAACGTCAAGCACATCAACCAGGCGCTGGGTGACCCTGCCGCCTGCGCGGCGATTGCCGGTTGCGTACCGCTGAACATCTTCGGCGGGCCGGGCACCATCACCCCGGAAATGCTGGCCTGGATTTCGCCGATCGTGCGCGACCGCAGCAAGAACACCTTGTCACTGGGCTCGGCCAACATCACCGGCGAGCTGTTCGACATCTGGGCCGGGCCGTTGTCCTTCGCCGCCGGTGCCGAATGGCGCCGCTACAAGGGCGAGTACCATCCCGACCCGATCACCGTGGCCGGCGAATACAACGGCGTGCCCTCGGGCGTGACCATCGGCAGCTACTCGGTGAAGGAAGCGTATGTGGAATTCGACGTGCCGCTGGCGCGCGAGGGTTTCTGGGGCAAGAGCCTGGACCTGAGCATTGCCGGCCGTTACTCGGATTACTCCACCTTCGGCGGCACCGGCACCGGCAAGATCGGCCTGCGCTGGCAACCGGCCGACGAATTGCTGCTGCGCATGTCCTTCGCGCAGGGCTTCCGCGCACCATCGATCGGTGAGCTGTACGGCACCCTGAGCCGCTTCGATGCCACCATCGTCGACCCCTGCAACAACGCCGCCTCGACCACGCCCAAGTGCGTCGCCGACGGTGTACCGCCGGGCTACGAGCAGGCCAACCCGCAGATCTCGGTGGTGACCGCCGGCAACCGCAAGCTGGAACCGGAAGAGAGCCGCTCGTTCATGGCCGGCGCGGTGTGGAGCCCGAGCTGGGCCGAGGACAGCAGCTGGGCCAGCAAGCTGGACCTGGGTGTGACCTTCTACCGCCACACCATCGACAAGGCGATCCAGGCACCGGATGCACAGTCGATCATGGACCGCTGCATCGACAGCCGCGATGCCTTCGCCTGCGCCAGCTATACCCGCAACGACCGCGGCCAGATCGTCCGCTTCGAGGACATCCTGGCCAACCTGGGCACCATCAACACCAGCGGTTGGGATTTCAACGCGCATTGGCTGTTGCCGGAAACCGGCTGGGGCCAGCTCGGCTTCGACTGGAAGGCCACCTGGGTCACCCGCTACGAGCTGATCAATGAATCCGGCCAGCCCGAACCGAAGGGCCCGGGCATCGAAGTCAGCGACAGCGCCATCCCGGAATGGAGCTCGACGTTCACCACCAACTGGGATTACCAGAACTGGAACGTGAACTGGACCATGCGTTACATCGACCGCCTGCGCGAAAGCTGCGCCGGTGCCAATGGCTTTGCGATCTGCACCGACAGTGTCGCCGACCAGCATTGGCTTGGCGCCACCACCTACCACGATGCACAGATCAGCTGGCGCACCGATGCATGGATGAAGGGCGTGAAGCTCGCCGTGGGCGTCAACAACGTCTTCGACAAGAACCCGCCGATCTGCCTGAGCTGCACGCTCAATGGCTATGACCCGGGCACCTATGACCTGCCCGGCCGCTACACCTACGCCAAGCTCAGCCTGGATTTCTGAGTTGCATGACCGCCAAGGGAGCCGTAAGGCTCCCTTGGTTCATTGCCATTTTGTTTTTGTGGGAACGGCGTGAGCCGTGAAGCCAGCGAAGATTGCAATTGCAGATTGAACCGCAGCTGCGGGGCCATGAGCTTCGCGGTTTACACCGCTCCCACAAAAGCAGAAAACCGGTGCGGGCTCTCAGCGCAGGATCGCGCCGGCCAGGGCCATCAGCAGGAGCACCAGCACCGGCAACATCGACAGGCCGAAGCCCAGGCCGCGGCTGGACGGATTGCCGACATAGGCGCGCCAGTAGATGAAACGACCGATCAGGTAGACCGCGCCGATTGCCGCCACCCATTCGGCGGGCCAGAAGCGGGCAGCGATGAGCAGCGACGGCACCAGGGCAACCATCAGCTCCAGGGTGTTCATCTGCACCCGGTACATGCGCTCGAAGCCTTCATGGCCGGTGACGGCCGGCGCCTTGACGCCGTAGCGGCCGCGCGCACGGCCGACCTGGTAGATGAAGAACAGGTATTGCAGCACCACCAGGGCGGTGATGATTTCGACGTAATGCATGCTGATCTCCGTTGCGCGTGCTCTTGGTTGGCTCAAGGGTAACAAGTGCAGTGCGCGCTTTGCTCTGCTGCCTTTTCATGTGCGCAATGGATTGCTTTGCTGCTGCCACTTGATCAAAGGCTGAAGGGTAGCTTGGGGGTTTGGCTTCAAGCGAAAGCCGAAGCTGGATCACAAGCGTCCCCCCCATCCGCCCTTCGGGCACCTTCCCCCGCAAGCGGGAGAAGGGATGACCCTCATTGCTACGGGTGCGGCAGCCGCCGTGCACTGCTCCCTCCCTTGCGCAGCAGGGGAGAGTTGGGGAGGGGTGCTTTGGCTTTGGCTTTGGCTTTGGCTTTGGCTTTGGCTTGAAGCTAAAGCCGAAGCAGGATCACAAACTGCCCCCTTCCGCCCTTCGGGCACCTTCCCCCGCTTGCGGGGGAAGGGAAAGCCTCGGTGCCTGCCCTGACTGTCAGGCCGGAATGTTCTTTTTCGTCGAAGACTTCTTCGCGGCTTTCTTCGCGGCCGGCTTGGCAGTTGCTTCCACTTCCACTGAAGTTTCAACAGCCGGCGCTTCAAGCTCGGCCTCGGCGGCTTCGCTGGGTGCAGGCGCTGCGTCAGCAGCAAGCTGCACGTTCACCGCGTCCTCGACGCTGGCCTGGGCCATCGCGCCGCGTGCGCGCGCCGGCAGCTTCAGGCGATTGCCTTCGTCGTCGTATTCGATCAGCAATACGCCCGAATCGTGGCGGCCGCTGATCTCGACGAAGCAGGCGCCACCGATGAACGGTTCCAGCGTCATCACCGACTTCAACGGGGTGGCCACCACCATCTGGAAGCCGAAGTTCTCGAAGATGTTCATCGCCAGCGCGGT
The DNA here is from genome assembly GCF_056756175.1 of Stenotrophomonas sp. STEN240. Taxonomy (NCBI): domain Bacteria; kingdom Pseudomonadati; phylum Pseudomonadota; class Gammaproteobacteria; order Lysobacterales; family Lysobacteraceae; genus Stenotrophomonas; species Stenotrophomonas sp. STEN240. Next base: position 13,527 of record NZ_JBRRBO010000005.1, read on the forward strand.
GAACTCGTTGTCGGCCTTGTCGAAAGCTTCGTCCAGCACCACGGCGGCGTAACGCGGCAGTTCGCCGTCTTCGCCGCCCAGCTGGTAGCGCAATGCAGCAGCAAGACAGGTCGTCGCCAGCTTCTGCCGCTGGCCACCGGATTTGCCGGCGCCGCTGCGATAGATTTCCACCTGTTCGCGGGTTTCGGCATCCAGCTCGACACCGATGAACTCCACATGCAGGCGCACGTCCAGCACCTGCTCGCGCCAGCGGCGCAGCTCCGGCTCCTGTGCGCCGAGGCGACGCACCAGGTCACGAAGCACATTGAACTGCGACTCGGCCAGCGAACGGTCTTCGGTCTGCTGGTGGGTCAACACCGCGCGCAGCTGCAGCTGGAAATCCTGCACTTCCGGCAGGCGCCGGTCGTGCACGTCGATGGCCAGCACAGTGCCGCGGTTGAACGCCACCTGCTCCAGCGAGGCGTTGACCTCGTCCATGCGCTGCTTGATCGCCTTGTGCGCTTCAGCGGTGTGCCGCTGCAGGGCAAGCAGATTGTTTTTGCTCTGGGTCTGCAGCAGCTCGAAGAAGCGGCCCTCGTGGCGCGGCAGGCCGTCGCTCTCAAGCCGGGTCAAACGCGCAAGGAAATCATCGGCGCTGGTCAGCGACACGGTGAAGTCACCGGAGTCTTCCGGCCACTGCTGGGTGTATTTGCGGAAGCAGTCCAGCAGGTGCTGGGTCAGCTTGGCGTCGCGGCCCTGGCTGCTGCCCAGTTCTTCGGCCAGGCCACGCTCGATCACCCGGAAGTGGCTTTCCAGACTTTCCAGGTTCAAGCCCGGCAGGATCTGCAGGCGTGCTTCCAGTCCTTCGCGCTGCAACTCGGTCAGTGGCGCGCTGGAAACGCGCGATTGGCCGTTGTCGCGCTGCTGCTCCAGGCGCACGCGCTCACGCGAGAACTGCGCACGTTCCAGGCGCACGTCTTCGTAGGTGCGCTTGCCCTGGTCGCGCAGGCCGCGGGTCAATTCAATCTGCTGGCCGATGCGGGCCAGGGCGCTGTCGCCCTCGCGCAGGTCAAGCAGCTGCTCGTCGATATCGGTGAGCCGCTGCAGGCGCGGGCCGACATCGATCTCGTCCCACTCACGCTCGATCAGCGAATGCGCGGCCAGCTGCTTTTCGTGGCCACTTTCGCGCTGCTTGCGCAGCATCGCCACGTCGGCTTCGCTGCGCGCGATGCGCTGTGCCAGCTCCTGGCCTTCGCGTTCGAATACGCGGCGCTTGTCGCGGTTGTCGTGGCCCAGCATCCAGCGCTTGCGATCGTTGACCGCGTGGCGGTCATCCTTTTCGTAGCGGTCGCCCGGGTGCTTGATCTGCCCTTCGCGGGTGATCGCGCGGTCTTCGCTGCGCAGCTGGCCAGCGTTTTCCACGCAGGTGTAGTCGAACCGGCGCTGCAGCTCGTTGTAGACCCAGTCGCCATAAGGATGGTCACGCAGCTGCAGCTTGTGGATCAGCGAGCGCTTCTCCGGCTCACGCGCATGCAGCAACTCGTTGTCGCGGATGCGGAAGTACACCAGCTTGGTGCCCAGGTGGGTGCGGTTGGCCCACTCGGCAACCTGCTGATGATTCTTCTCGTCAACCAGCAGCGACTGCGCGAAGCCGTGCAGCACGCGCTCGATGGCGCCGCGCCAGCCGATCTGGTCTTCGCGGACCTGGATCAACTCGCCGACAAAGGGCAGCGCCGATTCGGACAGGCCGGTGTCGTCGCACAGACGTGCGCGCAGCTGCTGCAGCGGTGCCGGGATCGAGCTCGGTGCAGCCTTCAGCGATTCCAGTTCCACCCGCAGTGCAGCGAAACGCTTTTCGTCATCGCGGCGCTCGGCCATGCGCTCGGCAATGGCATCGTCGACCGTGCCGGCGCCGGACTTGGTGCCGTCGATCAGCGCACGCGCCTGTTCCACCTGCTCGGAGAAACCGCTGGCGGTATCGGCCAGGGCCATGCCGAGCTGGCGGCATGCGCCTTCCAGCTGCTTGCGGCGACGGCTGCGTTCGTCGACTTCGCGCTCGACGCGGATGCGCTCGCGTTCGAGTTCCTCGATGCGCTCACCGCCCTGCTCGCGCTGCTGGCGTTCCAGCTCGACCAGCTTCTGTTCGTGGTTGTCCAGCGATTGCCGGCGTTGCCCTTCCTCGCCCATCAGGCCGCGGTCGAGCATTTCCACTTCTTTCAGGCGCTCGTTGACCAGCTCCAGGCGCTTCTCTTCGCGGAAGCCGTCGATGCCGATCTGCAGGTCGCGCAGCGTCGCTACGCCCTTGCGCAGGGTCATCAGGTCCTGATGGAAATCACGCGCCGGGGTCAGCGTCTCGACCTGGCGGCGCGCGGTGACCACGGCGTGGTGGGCACCATCAAGTTCAGCGAAATCTTCAACCAGGCGGTCGGCCGCTTCGAAGGTGCGCGGCTCTTCCAGCATGAAGCCACGCAGGAAGCCGTTGAGGTCGCCCAGGTTCTTGGCCGACTGGGTCTTGTGCAGCAGACGCAGCGCCATGTCGTTGCCGATGCCCAGCAGATGACGGAAGCGCTCGGCATAACCGGTGAAGCTGTCGAAGTGGCCGACGTCCTCGCCCAAGCGGCCGCGCAGCTTGCGCAGGTCCAGGTCGAAGCCTTCCATCTCCTTGGCCAGGTCGAAGCGACGCGGAATCACCATGTAGTGCTTGCGCACATCATTGGCCGAGGTGCCGGAGCCGGCAATCCAGAACAGGCGCACGATCGACACCGCGTCGCCGCGGGCGGTGTGGTATTCCAGCGCCAAGGCGCTCCAGGTGGCGCCTTTTCGCAGGTACTGGGTGGCGATCTCGCCCGACTCGCTGTCCTGCTGGTCGGCCCAGGCACCACGCACATAGGACACCAGCGAGCGGTCGCGGCCGGAGCGTTCGGCTTCGCGCGCGGCGGCGTTGAAGTCGACGATGCTCGGCGGCGTCAGCAGTGCACTCATGCCATCGAGCAGGGTGGACTTGCCCGAGCCGGAGCGGCCGACGAACAGGAAGCCGCGCTCGGCGATGGGCACTTCGGTCAGGCCCGAGAACGTGCCCCAGTTGAGCACCTGCAGGCGGCGCATGCGGAACTGGTTCGCGCGTGCATCGCTGGCCGGGTCGTTGAACAACGCGGCAGTGGGAAGCAGGGTGTGGGAAGTGGTTTCCATACGGCTCATCCTTCAGCCGCCACGCGGCGCGCGGCGGTGGTCATTCTGGTCAGCGTGGCGTGGGTGCCAGGCATCATTCGGCGGCAGTGCCGCTGGTCGTTTCTTCTTCGTCCACCGCGTCAGCGACCGCATCGCCGTCGCGCAGCTGGCGGTAGGCCTCGACCAGCACCTGCACGTCCTCGGCCGAGAACAGCAGCTTCAATGCCGGCGACACTTCGTAGCGGTCCTCGCTGCCGCGCAGCTTGGACAGCAGCTGGTTCTCGCGCAGCTTGGCGATGGCCGCGGCCACGCGCTTGCCGTAACCGGCCTGGTCGGTGGAGACGTTCTTCTGGTAGATGCTCATCGCCTCCACCAGCTGGAACTCGGCCACCACCGCGCGTTCGCCGCGGGTATCGGCTTCGGCCAGCTGCTGGCGCAGGAACAACAGCAGCACCGACTCGATGAAGGTCAGCGGCGCGGCGCGCAGCAGGTTGGGCGAGTCCAGTTCGGCAGTGTCGAACTGACGGGTGAAGGCAATACCGCCATCCCGGTCCAGCACCAGCTCCAGGAACAGCTCGCACAGCAGGCTGCGTACTTCGTCTTCATTGCGCAGCAGGGCCGCCCATTGCGCCGGTTGGCGCTGCGCATCGACGCTGGGGCCGGCCAGCAACAGGCACAGCGCGCGCCGTGCATCGACCGGCAGGCGGCCACTGTCGCCAACGAACAAGGCGCCGCCGCTCAGTACCGGTGCGGCCGGTGCCGGCGTTGCCTCGATCTCGTTTTCGGTTTCGGTCTCAGACCAGTTCATCGCGTCTTTCCTTGAGGAACCAGATCAGCGGTACGCGGGCGCGTCGCACCACGCCGTCACCGCCGGTCCATTCCACGGTTTCCAGTTGGTCGGTCATCACCTTGCCATGGCGGGTGCCGATGGAGAGGTAGCCGATGACGCTGCCCAGGCCCTGCCGCGCCGGCCGCTCGCGCAATACCTGCGAGATGCTCAGGCGCGGGCGTGAACCCAGCAGCATGAAGAGATTGTCTTTCAAGGTGCGCACGTCGATTTCCGACTGCGCGACCAGATCACCAACGCTGTCCAGAGTGATCTCGGCAGCTTCGGCGTAATAGATGGAGGTATCGACCTGGTGCGTGCGCGGGTCGTGCAGGCGCCATTGGCCGATCGAGCGGATGCGCGCCGACGACAGCGGCAACACGAAACCGGTGGGCGCGGTGGGCCGCACTTCTTCGCGCAGCAGCAAGGCCTGGCCCTGCGCCTGCTTGAGCAGCTGGTTGAGCCGGCGTTGTTCCAGATAGCCGCGGCTCTGCACGAAGCCACGCAGGCTGCGGGCAAAGTGCTGCATCACCTCATGCACCTGGCCGCCGCGTTCGAGCAGCGTGCTGGTGAAGTTGCGCAGGAAGTTGCGCTCGTTGCGGTCCAGCTTGCGGGTGAAGCCGCGGTTGAGCACGGTGTCCAGCGCGACATCGAGTTCGGCACTGCGTTGCGGGTCGTTCAACAGGTCCCAGAACGCCTGGAAGCTGCGCCCGGCATCGGATTCGCCAATCACATCGACGCCGTTGAACAGGCGGTCGAGCACATCGCCACGCGCGCCTTCGTCATCGATGATGCGCTCGCGGAAGCGGCGGTTGAGCTGTTCAAAGTCGTCACGCACGCGGCGGAAGTCCTCGGCCAGGTCATCGGCCAGGCGGATCACATCGCGGGTGCGTTCCAGCGCGCGCTTGCCATCCAGCGCGCTGACCTTGCCGGTGGACACCTGGGCGATCTCGGCATCGATGCGGTCGCGCTCGGCCTTCAATGCGGCCAAGCGTGCTTCCGGATCGGCCTCGGTCTGCTGTGCCAGCTGCGAGATCTGCTGCATCACCATCGCCAGGCGGCTTTCGGTGGCCAGGCTGGCGTTGTGCTCGATGCCGGCGATGAAACGGATGGCCTGCACCGCCTGCCGCGACAGCTCGTACTCTTCTTCCGTGGCGCCCTCAGGCAGGCGCCGCACCAGCCAACCCTGGGCCAGCCAGTAGGCGATGTAGGCCGGCGCGGTACGCGGCAGTTCGCGCTCGAGCTCCTCGCCATTGAGCGTGTCCAGCTGCTGCTGCAGGCGCTCGGCGAGGATGGAGCCGGGAATGCGGCGGTCGGCTTCCAGCAGCAGGCCCTGCAACAGGCCCACCAATACCGGGGCGCGGTCGGAGGCCAGCAGTTTCCATAGCGGCTGCTCGCGCAGACGCTGGTAGCCGGCAATACGTTGGCGGTACTTCATCGAGCGCGCGCGTTCCCTGGGTTCAGCGTCGGGCGTGGCCGACTTCGATGAAACGCAGGAACTCGGCGCGGGTGCGCGCGTCGTCATGGAAGGTGCCGCGCATGCGCGAGGTGACCATGCTGACGCCACGCTTGTGGATGCCGCGGGTGGTCATGCACTCATGCGCGCCTTCCACCACGATGCCCACGCCCATCGGCTGCAGCACGTCCTGGATGACATCGGCGATCTGCGCGGTCATCTTTTCCTGCACCTGGAAGCGACGCGCATAGGCCTCGACCACACGTGCCAGCTTGGAGATGCCGACCACGCGACCGTTGGGGATGTAGCCGACATGCACCCGGCCGATGATCGGCGCCATGTGGTGCTCGCAGTGGCTTTCGTACTCGATGTCGCGCAGCACGATCATTTCGTCGTAGCCGGCCACTTCCTCGAAGGTACGGGCCAGATACTCGCGCGGGTCGTCGTTATAGCCCTTGAACCAGTCGCCATAGGCCTCGGCTACCCGGCGCGGGGTGTCGAGCAGGCCTTCACGGGTGGGATCTTCACCAGCCCAGCGCAGCAGGGTGCGCACGGCGTCTTCGGCCTGAGCTTGGGTGACGGACGGGTTCTTGGGATCGGCCATTACAGAACTGCGCTTGGATTACGGGGTAGACATGCTACCAGCCGGGGGTGAAGTGGGGATGGAGAGGCCCTAAATCGCGTTGTACCCCCGCCCCCAAGAAATACATAAAACTTTGTTTTTATTGGTTTTATGAAGAGCCGACTCAGGAACGACTCCATCTGGATGCCCAGGCAATCGCGTCGGTGATGGGGCCGTACACGATTTGCCGCAATAGACGCGCCTCACCCGGATCTACCTGATGGGTAATGCCCTGCTCATATGCCTGCAGCAGTGCCTGCGCTTCCCGCCACAGGTTTTTGGCCAAGCGGTCCAACTCCAGCAGGGCCAGCCCCACCGGAATCCCGATGCTCTGACCAAACGCCCCCACCTCTGCCTTGGTTATATCGGCGAAGCGCGTGACATTGCCCATTGGGAAGACCAGGTTCTCCGTACCCCAATCCGGTGCCCGATAGACCGCAGTGCTCAGCAGGTCGTAATGCGGCGCCAGCTCCCAGCCCTTCTCGCCCCACAGAAAGCTGAGGTTCTTCAGATGGGCGTCGGCATTGCCAATAAAGAAGTTGAACAGCTGCCAGCGCAGCAGTGCCAGGCGCGTAACCGCCGGTGTCCGGATGATGTCCAACAGCTGTCGCAACGCGATGTTATTGGCCTGTTGGTACTTGAAGACGGCATCCAGTGACAGCAACTGGCAACCGTCCAGGGCGTAGCGACGCCGCACCTGCAGTCCCTCACCTTCACGGTCGAAGCGACGCACCAGATAGACCGGCTCCGGCACCCGCCGCACCTGCACCTCCGGTACCGGCAAGCCACAAGCGGCAGCCAGGCGCATGCAGAACCACTCGTTGACCACGCTGTGCGGGTAGTCATCCACCTGCTCGTGGTCTGGCTTGAGGATGTGGGTGGAAGCGGCCTGCCCGATCGGCTCCCACAGCTGATTCTGGTCGAACACCACGGCCAACTTGTGCTGTGCACCGGCCAGCGACATGCGCTTTGGCGCGCCGTGCGACAGCGGCTGCCTTGGCAGCGCCTGGATACGTGCGGAGAGCTCTGCATCGGACAGCGGCCGCAACTCGGGAGGCGGCAACTGCTGCCCGGGCGACAACAAGGTCAATGCGCCTGCCGACTCCGGACCAAAACGCTGCAGCAGGCCGAATGCGTCGGCCGCGTTGATGCCGGCATCGGCGGCGACCAACTGGCGCCCGCCCTCTTCCGGCAACAGGTTGTCGAAGAACCACTGCACGGGACGCTGGCTGCCACCGTCCTGGATCTCGCCCGCATTGCGCGGCAAAGCCGGCGACAGGTCAAAGCCGTTGTCGCGCCAGACCGGATCGTAGTGCAACGCCCACAGGTTGCCCTGCTCGTAGAGCTCACCGATGCGCTGTTGTTCCAGCCACACATCGAGCTGGCGCGGCTCGACCTCGATCGCCATCAGCCGCGCTCCGGCGGCGGCAGGTCCACTGGCAGATCAAGCTGCACGCGAATGCCCAGCTGTCGCAGCACTTCGAATACCCGGCCGATCTGCACGGTGTCCTTGCCGCGCTCCACATTGCCCAGGACCACGTGGCTGGTGCCCGCCATTGCTGCCAGATCATCCTGGCGCAGGCCTTGCGCCTTGCGCACAGCACGAACGTATTGGCCGATGTCTGACGCTTGGTCGATCTGCACCTGCATGGGCTGGCCCTCTGAAATATAACGCAGACTTTAGATTGATCTATAAAAGCGTATAGCTCAAGCGAAATCTAACGCAAACATTAGAAATTTCGTTTGCGGGTCGCCTCAGCATCAAAATCTAAAGCACACGTTATAAATTACCGAGAAGATCAAGCACGCCCAAAAACTAAAGCAGACATTATTTTCTGCCCACAGCAGCCTGGGTATCACGCTCCAGAGCCTGCATAAGGCTTGGGGCACGTGCAGTGGCGATATCGGCCACGCGCCAGCTGCTGCCTTGGCGCTGCAGGGTCAACTGCAGTTGCAGCGGGTGCTGGGGGTCGTCGAGCTGGGTGCTGGCGCGGAGTTGGCCGTCTGCCAAGGGCTGGATATCGAAGCTGAGCTGGCGCAGGTCCTGTGCGGTGTCCTGGCAGTCGCAGAGCGGATCGCCGTCCAGATAGCCTACTTCGCCGGCGTACGCGTCGCTATTGGCCTGCATCGCGGCCAGCAGGGCCGGCGCGTAGACCTCATCGTCCGGCAGGATGGCGTCCAGCCCGGCGTCGGGGTGATAGCCGGCGTAGATGTGGCTGAGGAAAGCGCGGGCGGAAGCAATGTCCTGCTCGCTGCTGCTGGCCGTTGCCGGGGCGGGCTCAGGCGCGGCGGTGGCGGGCGCGTCCTTGTTGCAGCCGGTCAGTGCCAGGAGCAGCAGTGCGGTGGTTGCCAGGGTTTTCATGGGCGTCCTTGCGGGTTCGTTTGTCGGGTCTTTTTTAGGCGGGACTGTTGGGGAAAGCAAAGGCTTTGAAGCACCCCTCCCCAACCCTCCCCTTGGCTACGCCAAAGGGAGGGAGACGAGCACCCCTCCGCTGCGCCTGCGGCGCAAGGGAGGGAGACAAGCGTTGCGCCCCCTCCCTTTGGCGCAGCCAAGGGGAGGGTTGGGGAGGGGTGCTTTTTGCGCGGACTGATCGCCCACCTTCGCCTACTTCAAAAGAGCGGGCGCCAACCGCTGCGCCAATCCCGACCAACGGCTGGCGTGGCGGGCCAGCGCCGCTTCAATCACCTCGGCGCTGCCGGCCAGATGCAGTCCATTGCGGGCGCGGGTAATGCCGGTGTACAGCAGCTCGCGGCTGAGCACGCGGTTGTCGCGGCGTGGCAGTTGCAGCCAGACCTGGTCGAACTCCGAGCCCTGCGCCTTGTGCACGGTCATCGCAAACGCGCTCTCGTGCAGCGGCAAGGCTGCCGGATGGAAGGCACGCGGGTTGGCCGGGTCGTCGCCCGGGAACCAGGCGCTGATGCTGCGGCCGTCGCCATCGCGTAGACAGATGCCGACATCGCCGTTGAACAGGCGGTGGCGATAACTGTTCTCGCCAATGATCAGTAGCCGGCCGTGGAACCAGCCCGGGCCCAGCGCGCGGCCGCGGTTGCCGGCCAACAGGTCTTCGATGCGGGCGTTGAGCCCGCGCGCGCCTTGCGGGCCTTCGCGCACCGCGGTGAGCAGGCGCATGCGACCGGCCAGCGCCAGCGCATCGGCCGGGCTGGCGGCATCGGCCAGTGACTGCCAGTACTGCTGCAGCGGCTCGCGCCAGGCCTGCAGGGGATCGATATCGCCTTCGTGGAAATGCACGCCGGACAGTTGCGCATCGCGCAGCAGTTGCAGCGTCTGTACGGCGTCGCCTTCGCGCATTGCCTTGGCCAGCGGCGACAGCTGCAGCGCTTCGCTCTGGCGGTAGCCGCGCTGCAGTTGCACGCGGGCACCGGCGAAGTCGGAAGGCTTGGATTCAATCGCCGCTGCCGGCAGTTCGCCCAGCAGTGCACGCAGCGCTTCTGCATCGGCCGCATTGCTGCGCTGGCCGTCACCGGCGGCGCGCAGGATGGCGCTGAGTACATCGCCCGCTTCCACCGATGGCAGCTGGTCGGGATCGCCGAGCAGCACCAGGCGCGTGCCCGGCGCGATTGCTTCGACCAGCTTGGTCATCAATGGCAGGTCGATCATCGAGGCTTCGTCGACCACGATGACGTCGTAGGGCAATGGGTTGTCGGCGTGGTGACGGAAGCGCGGGGAATCCGGGATCACGCCGAGCAGGCGATGCAAGGTGGTGCCGGTGCTGGGCAGTTGCTCGCACAGGGCGCTGTCGATGCCTTCCGCCGAGAGCTTCTGCAGGGCGTGGCGAAGGCTTTCGGCCATACGTTCGGCGGCGCGGCCGGTAGGCGCGGCCAGGGCAACGCGCGGCGCGGGCTGGTTTGTGGCCTGCGCCTGTGCGGCCAGCAGCACCAGCAGGCGGGTGATGGTGGTGGTTTTGCCGGTGCCGGGGCCGCCGGTGATCAGCAACAGATTGTGGCGCAGGGCGGTGGCTGCGGCTCTTGCTTGGTGGTCTAAAGGCTTGCCCTCATCCGCCCTTCGGGCACCTTCTCCCGCAGGCGGGAGAAGGAAGAGATCCGGCTGCACTGAGGTCTGTGGGTCTTGCGGCGCGGCCTGCCCTGGAAACAAGCGCGCAAACACCTCGGCCAATCCAGCCACATCCTCACCAGCAACCGGCGCCTGCCCGATCCGCTGCAGACCCGCCGCCAAGCGGCGCTCATACTCACGATAGCGGCGCAGATACAGCAATCCGTTTTCCCAGACCAGCGGCGCCTGTTCCGACTCCGCGTTGTTATCCACAGCACCGGCTATCCACTTCGACTCAGCCAGCTGCGCAATCCACTCCTCGGCCGCCGGCCATTCCACGCCAGCATCCACCAGCCGCTGCGGCTGGCTCGGATCAAAGCCCGCGTGGCCCTGCGATACCGCCAGCGACGCCAAGGCCGCCGCCGCCAGCACCGCATCCGGCGTTTCCGGGTCCAAACGGCGCAGGCTCTGCGCCAGCGCGTGATCCAGCGCGCGCAATGCGCTGGCTTTGTTCAAAGCGGCCAGCAGGCTCATGCCTCGCCTCCCAGTCGTGCCAACAAGGCCGCATGGCCGCCGCGGCCACCGGCAAACAATTCATCCACCGCGTGCACCAGCTCCGGTGCGAAGTTGTGCGCGTACAGACCCGGTGACTGCGTACGCGTTGCATCCAGCCCACGGCAGAACAGATAACGGATGCCACCGAAGTCACGCGCATAGTCGTAACCGGCACCGACGCGGAAGCGCAGCCAGCGGTGCAGGGCCACGGTGTAGATCAGCGCCTGCAGGTCGTATTCGCTATGGCGCATGGCCGCGTCCAGTTGCGCCGGGGCGTAATCGGGCAGGCGGTTGGATTTGTAATCGAGCACATACCAACGCCCGTCGCGGACGTAGGTAAGGTCGATCTTGCCGGTCATCAGCCCTTCCAGCTGGCGGCGCAGGCCAAAACCGTGGCGGCCGCGCACAACCCCGTGTGCATGCAGCACGCGCAGCAGTGCCGGCACCGTGGTCGGCTGCATGGCGAAGTGGAACTCGATTTCGGCACGGCGCTCGCCCTCGCCCAGCGAATGCAGGGCGCCGCCTTCGGGCAGGGTGACGGTCAGGGTCTGGCCGATCAGCTGGGTCAGCAGCGCCACGCCATCGGCGATCTCCTCGTCGATATAGCCATCGGCACGCAGGGCTTTTTCGATGATCTCGCCCTGCCCCTCCGGTGCCACCGCGCTGGGCTGCCAGTCACGCCAGTCGCCGAAGTCGACGTTTTCCAGCGCGGCATGCAGCACGTTGCCGAAACGGCTGCCGGCAAAACGCGGATCAAACACTTCCGGCTGTGCGGCGTTGGGTTCGCTGGCCGGCTCCGCGTCCACATCGACCTGCGCCGGTTCGTCGGCGGCACCGCCGCTGTCTTCGGTGGATGCGGCGGCGGTGTCGTGGCCGCCTTCGGCATGGGCCAGCTGGGTGAAGCTGTACACCCACCAGTCGTGCGGCACGCTGCGGCGTACGTCGCGCACCGGCGGCAGGGCCTGCTCACGCTCGGGTGGCAGCCGCGCCGGCGCCGGGCCGGTGTCGCCTTCGATCACCTCGATGTCGGCGTGCGCCGGCAAGCCCTGCAGCATCGGCCCCAGCCGCGAGGTGGCCAGGCCGGTCAAAGCGCCACCGCTTATCCACAAGGCATGCTCGGCGCGGGTCAGGCCGACGTAGAGCAGGCGCGCGGTCTCGGCTTCTTCATCGGCGTTGACCTGCTGGCCGATGGCCTTCCAGTCCGGGTCTTCCTTGTCGATCTTCCAGTGCAGCACGCGTTGTTCGCCGTCGTGCACGGTGCGGTGGTTGCTGCTGTCAGGCGCATTGGTGGCGATGCCGACGAAGGGCAGGTAGACCAGCGGGTACTCCAGGCCCTTGCTCTTGTGCAGGGTGATGATCTGCACGCGGCGCGCGTCCGATTCCAGCCGCAGCAGCTGCGCTTCGTCGCCTTCATCGGCGTGTGCGATCTGGCTCTGCAGCCAGTCCAGCAGGCCGTGCAGGCCGATGCTGCGATTGCTGGCTTCCTGCAGGGTTTCGGCCAGCTGCAGGTAGTTGGTCAGGCGGCGCTCGCCGTCGATCAGCAGCAACAGGCGTTCGGCCTGTTCGGCGCACAGGTCCGACAACAAGGCCAGCACGCCGCCGCGCTGCCAGCGCTCGCGCCATTGCAACAAGCGTTCCTGGTGCAGGCGCTGTTGTTCGCCTTCGTATTCCATCGCGGCGATGCGGGCAGCGCTCTCGCCCAGCAGCACGGTGGCCAGCGCGGCGCGCAGGCGGCCTTCGTCGGCCGGTTGCAGCAGGGCCAGCAACAGCAGGCGCAGTTCGTGGGCTTCGGCGCTGGCGAACAGGCTCTGCTTGCCGGCGGCTACCGCCGGGATGCCCAGTGCCGCCAAGGCCTGCTGCACGCGCGAGGCTTCCTTGTGCGAGCGCACCAGCACGGCGATATCGCCCGGTTGCACCGGTTTGCCATCGACCAGCGCGCGGCCTTCGCGGGCGGCACTGAGCACCCTGTGGATATCTGCAACGCAAGCGGCGGTGGCGGCATCGCGCGAGGCATCGGCCTTCAGCGGTTTGCCATCGGCATCACCGGCAATCAGCTGCAGGGTCAGCGCGGGCGCGGGCTTGCCGTCGAACAGATAGTCGGCGTCGCTGCGCTTGCTGCCCGGCAGGACCGGCTCGAACTGGATGCGTTCGTCGAGGAAGGCTTCGGGGCCGGCGTTGTCGTACAGCGCCTGGATCGCACGCAGCACGCCCGGGCGCGAGCGGAAGTTGCGATCCAGCGCCGGCGCGGCTTCGGCCAATGCCTTGGCCTGCAGATAGGTATGCACATCGCCACCACGGAAGCCGTAGATGGCCTGCTTGGGGTCGCCAATCAGGAACAGTGCGGCTGCCTCATCATCCGCAGCGAAGATGCGGCGGAAGATGTCCCACTGGCGCGGATCGGTGTCCTGGAATTCGTCGACCAGGGCAAAGCGGTACTGCGCGCGCAGGCGTTCGGCCAGATGCGCGCCGTGCGAACCGTGCAGGGCGTTGGCGACGTTGTCGATCAGGTCGTCATAGGTCTGCTGGCGGCGCAGCTGCTTGAGCTTGGCCAGCCGCTGGCGGACCTCGTCGCGCAGCTGGTGCAGCAGCACGATGGATTGCTGGCGCTGCCACTGCGTGACCTGCGCCAGTGCCTGCAGGTAGTCGGCAATCAGTGGCTGCAGCGGTGATTGCGGGGTGCTGCCGGCCTTGGCCTTGTTGGTCTTGGCGGTCAGTGCCTCCAGCGTCAGTCGTTCCAGACGCTCGTCCAGTTCGGCGCTCGGATCCGGATGGCGGCTCCACTGCAGCAGTTGCTGGAACAGCGGCTCGATCCAGTCGGGCTTGTAGCTGGCCTTGTTGAGGATGCCGCCATCAAGCGCGCCGCGCAGCTGCTGCAGGTAGCTCTCGCCGTGTTCTTCAAAGGCGGCGGCAAGACGCTGCGCGGCGCCGTCGCGGAAGGGGCGCGTGTCTTCGATCAGGCGCTGCGGCGGCTGTGGATAAAGCGGCAGCTCGGCAGCCAACGCGGGCAGATCGCGGGCCAGGGCATCGGGACTTTTCCACAGACCCAGCAAGGCCTCCAGATGCTCGCCCTGCCCTGCATGCAGGCGCCACAGGTCGGCAGCCAACTCATCATGCAGCGCGCGGGTATTGGCCAGCAGCTCGGGCGCGGCAAAGGTGTGGCCGCTCTCCAGCGCGTATTCGCCCAGCACCCGCGTGCAGAAGCCGTGGATGGTGAAGATGGAAGCCAGGTCGGTTTCTTCGGCGGCAATACGCAGGCGCCGGCCCAACTGCGCGGCGCTTTCCGTGCCCTGCTGCAGATGACGTTGCAGGATGGCGCGGGTGAGTGTGGTTTCCGGGCTGTCGTCTTCTGCAGCCGTGCTGTCGACCACGCGCGCGGCCAGTTCCAGCCGCTCACGGATGCGCTTGCGCAGCTCCTGGGTGGCGGCATCGGTAAAGGTCACCGCCAGGATCTGGCCCATGCGCAGGCCCTGTTCCACCACCAGACGGGTGAACAGCGTGGCCAGGGTGAAGGTCTTGCCGGTGCCGGCGCTGGCCTCGATCAGGCGCAGGCCATCCAGCGGCAGATGCAGATAGGGATCGGATTGCAGCGCTTCGGTGCTCATGCGCCGGCTCCATTCAGTGCATCGGCCTGTTCGTCGAAATCGGGCAATACGCGGCCCTCGCGCAGGGCGGTAAATATCAACAAGGCGTTGTGGATAAACCTGTGTGTAGTGGCCGGCGAAGCGAACGGATCGCGGCCGCGCAAGGCCAGTTGCAGAGCTTCGCCATTGCGCTCGCCCCAGCTGTGTTCGCTGCCGAACCAGCGTGCCTGGGCGGCGCTTTCACGTTTGTCATCGGCTGCGTTATAGACCTCCCAGCCGGTGTACGGGGCGAACAGCAGCGGTTGCTGCATGCCTTCGGAACGTAGCTGCAGCAAGGCTTTCAGGGCTGTTTTCGCGGTTTCAGGCGACAGCGCCGGCAACTGATGCGGGCCATAGCCGGCCTGCCCGTTGTCATGGAACTGCAGCATCGCCGACGGTGTTCCCGCCGCATTGGCCAACAGCCAATCCAAGCCGCCGCGCAGCACATAGGCCACACCTGCGGCACCGGCCTGCAGGCGCACCAGCCCCTGTGGATGGATTTGATCGACACGCCCATGCAGGCGCACGCCATCCAGTTCAACTTCGTAGCGCTGCGAGTCCAGCGGCTGCCCGTCGTACCACTGCGAAAACGCCTCCGCACAGGGGCGGATGCGGCTGAGCATGCGTTCGAACTGCTGCCGTCCCAATGCACCTGAAGGCAACAAAGCGCGGGCACGCAGGCGCTGGTACAGCCCGGCTTCGCGCCCCTGCAGCAGCGCACTGAGCACGTGCTGCTGCAATGAGGAATGCAGGCGGCCACCGCCGGGCACCAGCAGTGGCTCGATGTCTTCGCTGTCGTCTATTTCGCCCGCCAGACGCAAACCCAGGCGCTGGCTGAGGAACTGCCCGGCCGGGTCGCTGATGAAGCGCCGCAGTGCGTCCAGCGAC
Source organism: Stenotrophomonas sp. STEN240 (assembly GCF_056756175.1). Classification (NCBI taxonomy): domain Bacteria; kingdom Pseudomonadati; phylum Pseudomonadota; class Gammaproteobacteria; order Lysobacterales; family Lysobacteraceae; genus Stenotrophomonas; species Stenotrophomonas sp. STEN240. Next base: position 28,653 of record NZ_JBRRBO010000005.1, read on the forward strand.
AGGCTGTCGTCGTTGAGCGCGCTGGGCAGCGGCGCATCCAAGGGCCCATCGAACCACGGTGCCAGGCGCTGGCGACTGCCGCCAACCGCGCTGGCGGCCGGGTGCCACTGGCGCCGATAACTGAAACGCCGCGGTTCGCCATCGCCACCAAACGCGGCCGGGGCGAACGGCTGCAGCGGATGCCGCACCACCAGCTGCTTGCGGGCCGCAGCGGCATCCTGCTGATAGGCGGCCGCCGCATTGACCAGTTCGCTGACCAGCACCGACGGCTCACGCACGCTGCCATCGCGGGCATCGGCGCCCAGATAGCTCAGGTAGAACACTTCCTGGGCGGAAGCGAACAGCTGCAGGAACAGGAAGCGGTCGTCCTCGCGCAGCGAGCGATCGCCGTAGCGGCGGCGCTCGGTGCCGAGTTCGGCGGTAAGCCGGCTCAGGCCGGCGGCCGGGTCGCGGCGCGGGAAATCGCCATCGTTCAAACCCAGCACGCAGATCACCCGGAACGGCAGCAGGCGCATCGGCACCATGCGGCCAAAACTGATGCCGCCGGTCAGCAGCGGCGCGCGGGTATCGGCCTCGGACAATACCGAGGCGAAATGCGCACGCACCACTTCGGCCGGCACCGGCGCATCGAAGCCGGCCTTGTTGGCTTCCTCGGCGAACTCGTTGACCAGTTTGCGCAGCCGGTCCAGCGCGCGCACGGCGGACGGCTCGCTCGGGTTTTCAGGCAGCAATGCATTCAACAGGCCGAGCAGGCGCTCACGCCATTGGTTAGGACTCAGGGCTTCGGCCAGGGTCTTCTGGTGACGGGCCAGCACCCGCAACAGGCGGATCAGCGCATCCAGCGCGGCCAGGCCGCCGCCTTCCAGTTCCGGCCACGGGGCGACACCGCCGATGTCCTCATCGCTGCCGCTGGCGTGGCCGAGCAGCAGCCGGTCCAGCGCGAACTGCCAGGTGTAGGCATCGTCGGCCGGTGCCTGATGCTGCTGGCGGTGCCTGGCATCCAGCCCCCAGCGCGCGCCGGCGGCCTGCAACCAGGCGTGCAGGCGCTCGAAGGCAGCCGCATCCAGGCCAGAGGCCGATGCCAGCGGTGCGCTGGACAGCAGATCGAGGATTTCATTGAGGCCGAAGCGCGACACCGGCAGGCCCAGCAGCTGCACGAAAACCTCGGCCAGCGGCTCGCCCTGCAGCGGGCTGGCATCGGCCAGTGCCCACGGAATATGCGCGTCGTTGCCGCCGCGGCCGCCAAACACCGATTCCAGATACGGCACGTAGGGATCGATATCCGGCGCCAGCACGGCGATTTCGCGCGGCTGCAGCGGTGGATCGAAACGCGGGTCTTCCAGCAGCGCACGCAGCTGTTCGTGCAGCACCTGCATCTCGCGCAGGCGGGTGTGGCAGGCGTGGATCTGGATGCTGGGGTCGTCCAGCCGCAAGGCTTCGAGCAGCGGTGGCGAGGGCAGCGCGCGGCGATGGAACAGGTCGGCCTGCAGGCGATGCAGCAGGCTGTCGCCCAGGCCGCCGGCATCCAGGCCCGGCACCGGGATGCTTTCCGGATCGACATAGGCGGCGATTTCGCCGCTGGGGTGGACCACTTCGTAATCGCCCAGCACCGCCATGAAGTCGCGGCCGGCCTCGCCCCAGGCCTGCAGCAGCGGGTTCTCGCCGGCCTCGATGCCGAACGGCTCGGCCAGCCCGCTGCGCAGCTTTTCCTTCAAGGTCTGCAGGTCGCCCCAGTAGGAGCGGGTCGGCGTCGGCATATAGAAGTGCAGCGTGCCGACCCGCGCCTGGGTGGCGATCACCCGCAGTACGTCCGGCGAGACATTGAGCGTGGCGAAGGCGAACAGCCGCTGCGGCAGTCCCTGCGGCAAGGGCTGGTGCTCGCCCTCGAAGCGGGCCAGGTAGTCGTTGATGCGGCGCGCGCGGTAGTTCTGGCCGCCGGCGATATGCCGCCACAGGATGGCCTGCGGGTCGTCCGGCTCGGCACCGTCCTCCCAACGCAGCAGCCAATCACGGCGCCAGGCCTGGTATTTCTCGAACACCCCGCCCAGCTCGGCCGCCAGCGCCCAGGGCCGCAGCGGGTCGTCGCGGTCCAGGTAGGCACGCAACCCGCCCATCGCCGGTTTCTGCATCACCGTGCTGTCGGTCAACGCCCCATACAGCCGCCAGTGCAGGCCGGTGGCGCCCAGGTCATCGCGCTCGCCGGGCACATTGGCCTTGAGCGCCTTGGCGACAAACTCGCCTGGCGTCAGGAATTCGAGATTGGCCGACACCCCGTACTCGGCCGCCAGGGTGGACTGCAGCCAGCGCCGCATCGCCACCTGCGGGATCAGCACGATATCGGCGGCCAACAAGGGCTGGCCGGGGGCCGGCTCACGCAGCGCGTGGGCCAACAGCTGGGCCAACACGTCCAGGGCATTGGAGTGGTACAGGCGGAAATCGGGGGCATTGCTCATCGCGCCATCTTGCCGCAGTGCGATGGGTTCGACGAGTGATCCGCGGGGTATGTGGTGGATGAGCGGCTGGGTTGCGGCGCTTGGCAGCTATGTCTGACGGCAAGCTGCCGCAGTGGCTTGCCGGTTCAACCAATGTCCAGCAGGCGCGGCGCAGTGATCAAACATCAATCTTCTGATGAAAAACCAAGACTCAAATGGCACGTCAGGTTCAAAACTCCACTCCGCGGATGACGCCGTCCATCAACCCTTTACTTCGATCGAAGAGATCAATTTGATGACGTTACCTGGCCTCCACAACCTGCAGCGTCGTCGCTATAGATACCGCATCCGGAGCGTCGGAGTCAGATTGAAAGAAAATCGAACCGTCAGATCCACTGGCTTCACGGCAAATCGGTTTATCGAATCTGGCGCTGCCAACCAAGGGATTCGAACCGCTTCACCAGGAGAGAGAACTTGCACCTGTTTGGCCAAAGTTGAACTGGGTGGTCCCATGCACAATCGGCTCTCCTTTCCCGAGTGATTATCAATAAGAATCACCTTTGGCCCTCGCCTCCGGTAGTACTCAATTGGCAACGACACAGGCTGCTCGCCTGCGTTGAGTAGTTCCAATTCCACGTGGATCATCTCGTCGATGAAGCGACAGGGATTGCCGTCAAGGCAACGAGCACGCAGCTCAATCGTGGAAGCAGTTTCCCCGCTATGCGCGGACAAGGGCAACAATAGAATCAGGATCAACAAGAGACGACGCACATGACCTCCCGGCCGATTCTCCGGCTCAAAAATTCCTGAACTTCAAGACCTATGTTCCAGGCATTGGGGCATCGCCCACTACGATCAGCGTCCTTGCCATCGTGCTCGGCCCCTCCATGGCCGTCGCAGTGATTGCACTCGGGCTGGACCTTAGTCCCCTGACGCTTGATCAAGAATGGGATGTGTCTGGAAGTGGCCTGGTCCTGCAGCCTGGGCGGTTCCCGTCATTGAGCGGGGGCTCGCCGCCGGGAACCGGGCAGGCTGTACCCGCCACGGCTTGTGCACACAGGCCCCGGACGCCGATTCGGCCACTGGGGAGACAGTGTGTTGCCACCAATACCGACCTGCAGCGCATGCCGGGAGGCACTTGGGATGCGACAATACTGCACGGTCCAGTACGCTTATGTTCAGGCGCAGCTGGCAATCCTAGAACGTTGGTTTTCCGTTAAAGGCCACCATGCCCTCAGCTCGGACTCCCTTGGTGCAGTTGTCCAACGTGCGAATCGATCGCGGCGGACGCACCATTCTGCGCGACGTTTCGCTGCAGGTACCGCAAGGCAGCATCACCGCTGTGCTGGGTCCGTCGGGCAGTGGCAAGTCAACCATGTTGGCGGCGCTGACCGGTGAGCTGCGGCCGGTGTCCGGCACCGTGCAGTTGTTCGGTCGGGATATCCCGCACGGCAACCGTGACCTGCTGGAGATGCGCAAGAACGTCGGCGTGCTGCTGCAGGGCAACGGTCTGCTGACCGACCTGAGCGTGGCCGACAACGTGGCGCTGCCGCTGCGGGCACATACCAAGCTGCCCGAGCCGGTGCTGCAGCGCCTGGTACAGATGAAGCTGCACGCGGTTGGCCTGCTGGCCGCTGCCGATGCCTGGCCGCGCGAGCTGTCCGGCGGCATGGCGCGGCGTGTGGCCTTGGCCCGCGCCTTGGCGCTGGACCCGCCGCTGATGATCTACGACGAGCCGCTGACCGGGCTGGACCCGATCGCCTCGGGCGTGATCATGAGCCTGATCCAGCGCTTGAATGACAGCCTGGGCCTGACCAGCATCATCGTCAGCCACCATGTGCATGAAACCCTGCCGATCTGCGATCAGGCGGTGGTGATCGCCAATGGCGGCATCGTGTTCTCCGGTACGCCGGATGCGCTGCAGGCCACGACCGACCCGCTGGTGCGGCAGTTCCTGCACGGCGAGCCGGACGGCCCGATCCCGTTTGACGCGCCCACGCGCAGCTACGGTTTGGAGAAGGCGTGATGGTGACACTGCACGCGAAGTCCGCTTTTGGCCCCCTCTCCTGCGAAGCGGGAGAGGGCTGGGGTGAGGGCGCTTTTGAAGGCGCTTTTGAAGCTGGTGTTGCCAAAGCTGCCCTCATCCGCCCTTCGGGCACCTTCTCCCCTAAACGGGAGAAGGGCTTGTCGTCCAGCACCTTCAGTAGCTCAAGGGACGCCAGCTGATGCCCTTCACCTCTTCCATCCGCTCGCTGGGCCGTGCCGGGCTGTTCTCGTTGACCGTACTGCGTGGCTCGGTACCGACCCGCGACTTCCTGGCCGAACTGACCCGCGAGATCTACAAGATCGGTGCGCGTTCGCTGCCGATCATTGCCGTTGGCGGCGCGTTTGTCGGCCTGGTGCTCACCCTGCAGGGCTACCGCACGCTGACCACCTTTGGTGCGTCCGATGCGCTGTCCACCCTGCTCGGGCTGTCGCTGTACCGCGAACTGGCACCGGTGCTGACCGCGCTGCTGTTCATCGGCCGCGCCGGCAGCTCGATCGCCGCCGAACTGGGGCTGATGCGTGCCACCGACCAGATCAAGGCGCTGGAGCTGATGGCCATCGATCCGATCGCCAAGGCGGTGGCGCCGCGCTTCTGGGCGGCGGTGCTGACCGTGCCGTTGCTGACCGGCATCTTCTGCTCGCTGGCCATCGCCGGTGGTTACTTCGAAGCGGTACACATCCTGGGCCAGGACAACGGCACGTTCTGGTCGGGGCTGCGTGGCAGCGTCGATTTCTGGGACGACTTTGCGGTGGCCCTGCTCAAGTCGGCGATCTTCGGCGGTACTGCGGCGCTGGTTGCCGCGTATGTCGGCTTCCATGCCGAGCCGACCATCGAAGGCACCTCGGTGGCCACCACCCGCGCCGTTGTAAACGCCTCGTTGCTGGTGCTGATGTTCAACTTCGTGTTGTCGGCACTGCTGTTCCAATGATGCGGGTCAACCGCACAAGCCCGCGCATCCGTGTGCGGGAAGTCAATAAAAACCCGAACAATCCGCTTCGCACTGCGAAGCAACAGCTGGATCAGGAGTGAGACACAACATGGCCATCCGTGGACCCAGACTCGAATTTTCCGTCGGCGCCTTCCTGCTGCTGGCCCTGGCTTCGTTGCTGGTGCTGGCCGTGGCCTCCACCAACCAGCGCTTCGGCATGGGCGGTGGCGACTATGAATTGAAGGCACGCTTCAGCCAGATCGGGCAGCTGCGCAAGCAGGCGCCAGTGAAGGTTGGCGGTGTGACCATCGGCCAAGTAGCTGACATTCAGCTCGACCCGACTAAATACGATTCCATCGTGACCCTGGCGTTGGACAGCAAGTTCAAGGACCTGCCGGCCGACACCTCCGCCGGCATCTACACCAGCGGGCTGCTGGGCGAGAGCTACATCGGCCTGCAGCCGGGCGGCGATCCGGACGTATTGAAGTCCGGCGATGAAATCGTCTTCACCCAGCCGGCGGTGGACCTGCTGCAGCTGGTAGGCAAATACATGTTCAGCGGTGGCGGCAATACCGGCGCTGCTGCCAACGACACCCACGGCGCAGACGCGCCCGCAACGGAACCGCAACCATGAAAGTGAAACTGCTTACCGCCGTGCTTGCTGCGGCCCTGCTGGCCACCGCGCCGTCGGTCACGCTGGCGCAGGCGCGCCCGGCCGCAACCGCCGCGCAGCCTTCGGCCGCCGCCCGCACCGTGCTGGATTCCAGCACCCGCATCATCAACGCCCTGCAGACCCGTCGCGCCGAGTTCCGCGCCAACCCGGCAACGCTGCGCAGCTACATCGATGGTGAGCTGAGCCGCGCCTTCGATCGCGACTACGCCGCCCGCCTGGTGCTGGGCGTGCACGGCCGCGGCGCCGCCGATGCCGACATCAAGCTGTTCGCCGATGCCATGGCCGACAACCTGATGTCGCGCTACGGCTCGGCCCTGCTCGACATCCAGGGCAAGCCCAGCTTCCGCTACAAGAGCGAGCAGCCGCTGCCGGGCAATCGCGGCGTCAAGGTGTCCACCGAGCTGGTGCGCGCCGGCAGCGAGCCAACCCCGGTCGAGTACCTGATGCGCAACGTCGATGGCCAGTGGAAGATCTTCGACGTGATGATCGAAGGCATCTCCTACGTGCAGACCTTCAAGAACCAGTTCGATGCACCGCTGCGGCAGAAGTCGATCAAGCAGGTGGCCACCGAACTGCGCAGCGGCAGCATGCAGGCCAACGCCGGCCCGGCTCCCCGTGGCAAGTAACGCGACCTTCCGCACCGAGGGCGACACCCTGCTTTTGGCAGGGGTGATCGACCGCGCGGCGGTGGTTGCACTGTGGCCGCAGCTGGCGCGCGGGCTTGGCCCCGTACGCCAGCTCGATCTGCAGGCAGTGGAGCGCATCGACAGTGCCGGTCTGGCCTTGTTGAGTGAGCTCGCTGCACGGCTGCGCGCGCAAGCTGGCGGCAACGTCAGTGGTGCGCCGGCTGGACTGGACGAATTGTGTGCGGCCTACCGGCTGTCGCCGTCCCTCGATTTCAACGCCTCCTCGGCAGGAAGCTGACATGAAACTTTTCCGCACCCTTCTCCTTCTGCTCGTCGTGGCCCTGCTTGCGGCCTGTGCCGGCAAGCCGGCGCGCGATGCCATGCCGGCCACCACGCTGGTTGCACCGGCGGCCACCGAGCCGGCCGCGGACACCGCTGCAGCGGCGCCCGCTCCGATGCAGGACACGGCCAGCAACAGCGGCGCTACGCAGCAGGACAATGCAGCTGCCGGTGCCAGCGATGCCACCGCACCGACCGGTGCCGAAGACGACTTCGCTGCGTTGTACGGCGGTCCGGCACCGGGCAGCGAAGGCCAGAACGGCGCGGCCGCCGCCAGCATGACCTACGACCCGTGGGAGAAGTACAACCGCGGCGTGCACCGCTTCAACAACGCGGTTGACCGCACGGTCGCGCGCCCGCTGGCCACCGCCTATGTCAACGTGGTGCCGCAGTTCGCACGTACCGGCGTGAGCAACTTCTTCAGCAACCTGCGCTCGCCGTTGACCATGGTCAACCAGGTGCTGCAGGGCCATGCCGATGATGCCTGGGACACGCTGGGCCGCTTCCTGATGAACTCCACCTTCGGCATTGGTGGCTTGTTCGACCCGGCCAGCAAGGCGATGGTGCCCAAGCGCAGCGAAGATTTCGGTCAGACGCTGGGTGCGTGGGGCTGGCGCGGCTCACGCTATGTGGAGCTGCCTTTCTTTGGCCCGCGCACCGTGCGTGATGTGTTCGGCCTGGCCGGTGACATTCCGCTGTCGCCGATGCGTCAGATCGAGATGGACAAGGTCCGTATCGGCCTGCAGGGCCTGCAGCTGGTGGACATGCGCGCACAGCTGATGGCCGTGGATTCGCTGCGTGACACTGCGGTGGACGAGTACGCATTGACCCGCGATGCCTGGCTGCAGCGCCGCACCTACCAGATCGAGAAGGATCTGCGCCATGGCGGCAAGCGCGACGACGACGACCAGCCCACGATTCCGGTCGACGCGATGCCGATGCCGAACTGGGGCGACTGATCCTGGTTGTTGCTGGTTAGTCTCCAGCGACATACAAAAAGCCCGGGGAAACCCGGGCTTTTTGTTTGCTTCTTTTTTGTGGGAGCGGTGTCAACCGCGAAGCTGGCTGGTCAACAGATCGCGGTTGGATGCGGTTGCCATGCAATGTCAGCTTCGCGGCTGATGCCGCTCCCACAAGAACACAACTGTGGCTGCTTTACGCTGCCAGCGCTGCGTCCACTGCCTTGCGCAGGCCTTCGTCATCGGCGCTGGTGTCCGGGGCGAAGCGAGCGACGACGGTGCCGTCCTTGCCGATCAGGAACTTCTCGAAGTTCCACAGCACGGCCGGGGCCGGGTTGGCCTCGATGCCGAAGCCGACCAGCTTCTCGCGCATCGGGCCTTCGCCGATGGCGGCCGGCTGGGCGGCGGTCAGCTGCTGGTACAGCGGGTGGATGTCGTCACCGGCAACGCTGATCTTGGAGAACATCGGGAAGCTGACGTCATAGGTCAATGCGCAGAACTGCTTGATCTCGTCCTCGCTGCCCGGCTCCTGGCCATTGAAGTTGTTGGCCGGGAAACCCAGCACTTCCAGGCCGGCGTCCTTCTTTTCGCGGTACAGCTTTTCCAGGCCTTCGTACTGCGGGGTGAGACCGCACTTGGAGGCGGTGTTCACCACCAGCAGCACCTTGCCGCGGTAGTCGGCCAACGCTGCCGGCGCGCCGTCGATGGTGGTCAGCGCGATGTCGTAAACAGAAGCGGTCATGCGGTTGCCTGCTTGGGGGGTTGGAAAGCCCAAGCATAAACGGCGGCCGTGGCGCTGGCACGACCATCAGGTTGTAACACTGGGTTCTGTAGTGGTGCCGAACCAGGCTTGGCTACTGCATTACCTGTAGAGCCGAGCCATGCTCGGCTGGAGCGTTACCGGTAGAGCCTCTGCCGAGCATGGCTCTGCACTACAGTGGGATTGCTGGTGGAGCTCCTGCCTAGCATGGCTCGGCACTACATGGGTGTTGCTGGCATTTTGTGGGAGCGGCGTGAGCCGCGAAGCCAGTGCTGCATTGGCCTGCGAAAAGCCAACCCCTCCCCAACCCTCCCCTTCGCGATGCGAAAGGGAGAGAGCCGAGCATGGCTCGGCACTACATCGGGATTGCTGGTAGAACCTCTGCCGAGCATGGCTCGGCACTACGCTGTGGGGCTTTCGTCTTCTGCTTCGTCGGCTTCGTCGTCGGTGCCCAGCATTGCCTGCGAGGCGTCGCTGGACAGCGACTCCACGCCGCGCAGCTTACGCTCGATGGTGCGGGTCTTGCGGCTGGCGTCGCCCAGGCTCTTGCCGACGGTATTGATCTGCTTCTCGGCCTTCTCAAGGATGCCGGCGAACTTGCCGAACTCGCTCTTGACCGCGCCCAGCAGGCTCCACACTTCCGAGGAACGCTGCTCGATGGCAAGGGTGCGGAAGCCCATCTGCAGACTGTTCAACAACGCGGTCACCGTGGTCGGGCCGGCGATCACCACCCGGTGCTCGCGCTGCAAGGCATCCACCAGGCCGGCGCGGCGGATCACTTCGGCATACAAGCCTTCGGTCGGCAGGAACATCACCGCGAAGTCGGTGCTGTGCGGCGGCACGATGTACTTCTCGCTGATCGACTTGGCCTGGATGCGGATCGCCCGTTCCAGCTGGTTGCCGCAGTTGCGTACCGCATCCACGTCGCCGGCTTCCTGCGCATCGAGCAGGCGTTCGTAATCCTCGCGCGGGAACTTGGAATCGATCGGCAGCCACACCGGCGTACCGGCATCGCTGCGGCCGGGTAGGCGCACGGCAAAATCCACCATCTCGCCGCTGTCGGCGCGCAGCTTGACGCCACGTGCGTACTGCTCGGCAGTGAGCGTCTGCTCAAGGATGTTGTCCAGCTGCACTTCGCCCCAGCCGCCACGGTTCTTGACGTTGCTCAGCACGCGCTTGAGATCGCCCACGCCGGTGGCCAGCTGCTGCATTTCACCCAGCCCGCGCTGCACCTGCTCCAAACGCTCGGAGACCAGCTTGAACGAGGAGTCCAGGCGCGTATTGAGCGTGCTCTGCAGCTTCTCGTCCACGGTCTGCCGCATCAGTTCGAGCTTGGCGGCGTTGTCGCCCTGCAGGTCCTTCAGGCGCGCTTCCAGGGTCTGCCGCATCTCGGTGATGCGCTGCTCATTGCGCTGTGTCAGCTCCCCCAGTTTCTGGTTGAGGGTTTCGCCAAAGCGCAGCTGTACCTGTGCGCCCTCTTCGCGGCCCTTGCGGGTTTCCTCCACCAGGCTCTGCTGCAGGCCGGCCAGCTGCCGCGCGAAGGCTTCCATGCGCGCTTCCTGCTGCTGGCCGAACACGTCGAGCTGGCCGCGCACATCCTGCAGCCGCGTGCCCAGCAACTGCGCAAGCAACTGCTGGGCGTTGGCGGTTTCCTCGCGGCCCTTGCGGGCGTCGTCGTTGAGGCTGTCGCGCAGCAGGTCCAGGCGCTGGTCGGTGCGGGTGGACAGGTCGCTGAGGTTGCGGCCGAAGCCATCGCTGCGGATGTCCTGCTGCCGCGCCATGGTTTCCAGTTGCTCGCGCAGCTCGCCACGGCCGCTGCGTTGTTCTTCGCGCAGGGCATTTTCCAACGTGGACGTGTCATTACGGCGCAGCAACAGCAACAGCTGCAGCACGAGGACGGCGACCAGCAGGCCGCCAAGGATCAGGGTTTCAGTTTGCATGGGGAGAAGTGTAGCCCTGCCCGTCTCAGAAGCTGATCCGGCAGCTTGTCGGCTGGTGGCGAAAACTTCCCTCGGCGCGCATCTGCGATCATAGGCACCCCCACCTGCTGCACCCCCGACATGAAGTCTCTGTCCCTGCTGTTGTCGAGCCTGTTGTGCCTGTTGCCGATGGCAGCCCGCGCCGCCGACTCGCAGACCATCACCTCGCCCCACGCCCTGCCCACCAACGATGCGCGGCCCAAGGTGTTCCTGGCCGGCAGCATCGAGATGGGCAAGGCCGGCGACTGGCAGCAGCAGGTGCAGGCGGCATTGGCCGACCAAGGCGTGTTGATGCTCAACCCGCGCCGCGCCGACTGGAATCCAGCCTGGCGCGCCGAGGCCGACGAGCCCGAGTTCCGCCGTCAGGTGGAATGGGAACTGGCTGCGCTGGAGCAGGCCGACATCGTGCTGATGTATTTCGCGCCGGGCACGCAGAGCCCGATCACTCTGCTCGAATTCGGCCTGTATGCACGCTCGGGCAAGTTGCTGGTGGCCGCGCCCGCCGGTTACTGGCGCAAGGGCAACCTGGACATCACCGGTGACCGCTACGGCGTGCCGCGCTTTGATGACCTGCCGGCGCTGATCGACGCGGTGACACAACGCATCGCCGCACAGCGCGCGCCCTGACCCCCACGGAGAACCGCCATGCCGTGGATGGGCATCAACGACCTGGGCACCTTCGTGGTAGCCGTCATCCTGTTCCTGATGTTGCCCGGCCCGGGCACCTTCACCCTGCTCACCGCCACCGCGCGCGGTGGCGTGCGTGCCGGCTACGCCACCCTGGCCGGGCTGATGCTTGGCGACCAGATCCTGATCGCCATCGCTGCCACCGGCGTGGCCGCGCTGTTGCAGGCGCATCCGGTGTTGTTCGCCGGGCTGCGCTTTGTGGGTGCCGCCTATCTGATCTGGGTTGGCATCAACCTGCTGCGTGAGCCGGCGGCCGCTGTCGCTGGTGACAGCCCGGCGCTGCAGCACGGCCGGCGCTGGTTCCGCCAGGCGCTGCTGGTGGGCCTGCTCAACCCCAAGGCGATCCTGTTCTACATGGCGTTCTTCCCGCTATTCATTGATCCGGTACGGCAGCGCGGCGCGCTGACGCTGGCAACGATGGCGGTGCTGATCGCGATTCTCAGCGTCGGTTGGTGCTCGGTGCTGATCTTCGGCGGCCAGTTCATCGCCCGGCGTCTGGCCGGCTACCCGCGCGTTGGCGTGTGGCTACGCCGCGGCGTCGGCGTCTGCCTGGTGGTGTTCGGGCTGCGGCTTGGCATTGCCGAGTGATGCCGTTGCAAAGCCGGCACTGTTCAGCTGCCACAGCGGCGTAAGCTCGATCATCCGGACCGCTGCCCGGCTTGCACCGATGGTTTTTATGCCGAATTCGGCGCGTTGCCATCTGTACTCGGTAAAAGCGCGCCAAATGGCGGGTTTTTCTAGCTTTGCTGCACTGCGTTAAGCCAAACTCGGCCGCTTCCCCGAACCACCACGAACCGTGAGGTCCGCATGCAGTCCTGGCTCCGGCGCAAGCCCATCGACCAACTCACCGAACACGAAGAAGGCCGCCGGCTTATTCCCTCGCTGAGTTGGCCCCATCTGGTCGCCCTGGGCATTGGTGCCATCGTCGGCACCGGCATCTACACGCTGATCGGCGTGGGTGCGGACAAGGCCGGCCCTGCGGTGCTGCTGTCCTTCATCATTGCCGGCACCATCTGCGCCTGTGCGGCGCTGGCCTATGCCGAGCTGTCGACGATGATGCCGGCCGCCGGCAGTGCCTATACCTACAGCTACAGCGCGTTGGGCGAGACCATCGCCTGGGTGGTGGGCTGGAGCCTGATCCTGGAGTACTCGCTGGTGGTCAGCACGGTGGCGGTCGGCTGGTCCGGCTACTTCGTCGGCTTCCTGGAGTGGCTGCACACCTCGTTCGGCTGGAACGTGGCCCTGCCGCAGGCACTGGCCGCCGGCCCGCATGTGGAAGGTGGTTTCCTGAATGTGCCGGCCATCGTCATCACCTTCCTGGTCGCCGGCATGTTGATGGTGGGCACCAAGGAAAGCGCAACGCTCAACGCAGTGCTGGTGGTGTTCAAGCTGATCGCGCTGGCGGTATTCGTGGCAGTGGCGCTGCCGGCCTTCGACACGGCCAACCTGCAGCCGTTCATGCCCTATGGCTTCCCCAAGTCGCTGGGCCCGGACGGTGTGGAACGCGGCGTGATGGCAGCGGCGGCGATCATCTTCTTCGCCTTCTATGGTTTCGATGCGATCTCCACCGCCGCCGAAGAAACCAAGAACCCCAAGCGCGACCTGTCGATCGGCATCATCGGTTCGATGGTCGGCTGCACCATCATCTACCTGCTGGTGGCCTTGGCTGCGGTAGGCGCGATGAGCTACACGGTGTTCGGCAAGAGCGCCGAGCCGCTGGCGTTGATCATGCGCGAACTCGGCCACGGCACCGCTGCGCTGGTGATCGGCATTGTCGCCATCATCGCCCTGCCGACCGTGTTGCTGGCCTTCTTCTACGGCCAGAGCCGCATCTTCTTCGTGATGTCGCGTGATGGCCTGCTGCCGCGCAGCCTGTCCAAGGTCAACCAGCGTACCGGCACGCCGGTGACCATCACTCTGTTCACCGCGGTGCTGGTGGCAGCACTGGCTGGTGTGGCACGCCTGGATGAAATCGCCGCGCTGGCCAATGCCGGCACGCTGGCCGCGTTCACCGCGGTGGGCCTGTGCCTGCTGGTGCTGCGCAAGCGTGAGCCGAACCGTCCGCGTACCTTCCGCACGCCGCTGGCGTGGGTGGTGGGTCCGCTGGCCATCGGCGGCTGCATCTATCTGTTCATCAGCCTGCCAATGCGCACCCAGCTGTGGTTCCTGGCGTGGAATGTGTTTGGTTTGCTGGTCTATGCCCTGTACAGCCGCCGCAATGCGGTGCTGGGGCGTAGCAAGTAATCCACAGGCTGTTGTGGATAAAGCGAAAAGCGGGCTTCGGCCCGCTTTTTGTTTGTAGGGGTTTGTTGGTTCTGCTTGAAGAGCACCCCTCCCCAGCCCTCCCCTGCGCTACGCGCAAGGGAGGGGGTGGCGCTCTGCCCCCTCCCTTTGCCGCAGGCAAGGGGAGGGTTGGGGAGGGGTGCTTCTGCCTTGAAGCCTTGAAGCCTTGAAGCCTGGAAGCCTTGAAGCCTTGAAGCCTTGAAGCCTTGAAGCCTTGAAGCCTGGAAGCCTCAAAGCTCAACTCCACCTGTGGATAACCCACTTATCCCCAGCAGTTTGTGGATAAAAACAAAGCGGGCCTGAGCCCGCTTTGTCATTGCACGCCTCCAACAGCGCGCGATTACGACTTCTTCTGCGCCGCCGCGTAGTCCTGCGCCTGGCGCATCACCCGCAGCACGTTGCCGCTCCAGATATTGGCGATCTGCGCATCGCTCAAGCCACGGCGCTGCATCCACGCGGTGATCTTGGGCAGGTCGGCGGCGTCTTCCATGCCGGTCACGCCGCCGCCACCGTCCCAATCCATGCCGATGCCGACATGCTCCGGGCCGACCACGTCGAGCAGGTGGCCGAAGTGCTGGAAGAAATCATCCAGCGTGGCCTTGGGGCCTGGGTACTTCTGGTCGAGTTCGGCCAGCGCCTTGTTCAACTCGACGCCCTTGGCCATGGTCATGTTGTCCCAGCCGCCGAGGCGCTTCTCCAACGCGTCTTCGGCCTGCTTGCGTTCGGCGCTCTTGGTTTCGTCGACCAGATAGCCGCCATAGGCGTTGGCCTGGATCACGCCGCCCTTGGCCGCCAACTGGCGCAGGCGCGCGTCGTCCAGGTTGCGCGGGTGGTTGTACACCGCCTTGGCCGAGCTGTGCGACAGGATGAAGGGCACCGGCATCATTTCAATCAGGTTGTCGAACACCGCATCGGAGGCGTGCGACTGGTCGATCACGATGCCCAGCTTCACCGCCTCGTTGACCAGCGATTTGCCGGCCGGGCTCAGGCCCTTCCATTCGGCGCCCTTGGGGTCGGTGGCCGAGTCGGCGAATTCGTTGTTGGCGAAATGCACGGTCGACATCAGTCGCAGGCCGGCCTTGTAGTAGTAACTCAGCAGGGTCGGGTCGGCGACCAGCGGGCTGCCGTTCTCCATGCTGATATAGACCACACGCTTGCCGGCGGCCTTGATGCGGGCGGCATCGTCGGCGCTCAGTGCCAGCTGGAACTTGTCCGGGTTGGCGGCCAGCATTTCGTGGATTTCCTGCATGCGCTGCAGGCCGTGGTCGCGCTCATTGATATGCGCGGCCGGGCTGCGGTCGCCCTGATGGGTGTAGATGGCGAAGAAACCACCGTCCAGTGCCCCTTCCACCATGCGCGGGTAATCCACCTGCGACAGCGCGTTGTGGTCATGCCGCTGCATGATGTCGAAGTCGGCGCGGGGGAAATTGGCCGGTGTGTCCAGGTGGGTATCCAGGGTCAGCAGTTTCTGCTGCAGAGCCGTCGCCTTGCTCAACTCGGCCTGGCTGAACTCCACCGCCGAGGCTGCCAACGGAAAGCACAGGGACAGGGATACCAATACGGACAGGGGACGCAGGGTCATGGAGCCTCACCGAATTCGGGAAAATCCGACCTTACAGCCGGTCGCCCGATCACAGCCAGTGACGGACGACACAGACCTGCGCTGCCGCAACGGCAATGCCCGAACGCTTATCCACAACAGGTTGTGGATAAGCTCCGCACCTGCGCTGACGCAGCGCTTATTCCACCTCGCACTGCACGGTAAGTGTTACCTGCCCGCTCAGCGGGAAGCTCGCGACTGCTGCGCCGGCCGGTGTGAGCAGGTCGGCAGGCGTGGCCGGGCAGCTGGCGCCGTTGAGCGCGTCACATGCGCTTACCGCGCAGTTCTTCAAACCGGTGACGGGGGTATCACGCAGCACGGCGCCATCGGCGGCGGCCGGCCCGCCGTTGCGGGCAACCACCGTGTACTGCGTGGTCGCGCCGGCAACCAGGCTGTTGACGTCATTGCTCTTGCTGATCGACAGCTCGGCGCCGGCCTTGTTGGTGAAGGTGCAGACGACATTGGCGCCCTGCACCGCCGCGGCGGCAGGCAGGGTGACGCGGCGATTGGCCAGGTCAACCGTGGCATTGACGCCAGCGGGCAAGCCGCTGCATTGCACTGCGCTGAGGCTGAAGCCCGGGGTCGGGGCTTCGCTAAGGGTGGTGGCCGTGTTCAAGCTGGCGAACACCTGCGGCTTGCCACTGACCGCCTGGCCGATGCTGGTGGTGGTGATGCTGTGGGCGCCGACGCCATTGCTGCCACTGAAACTGAAGGCACCGGTGGCACCTTCGCTGATCTTGCGGGTGGTAAGCGACGGCCGCGCGGTATTGGTGATGGTGCAGGTGTACTGCGTATTGGCAGCAACAGCGAGGCTCCAGTCCGGGCCGCTACCGGTGACGGTGACCGCCGGCTCGGAGCCATCGGTCACCCGGTAGGCGCTGCAGCTGATGCTCTTGTTGTAGTCGGCGATGGCCGCCAGGCTGCCTGCCGCCATCGCATCACGCAGGGTATGCGTGCCGGTGTTGACCTGGATCGCGCCGGTGCTGGCCTGCTGGCCCACACCGCTGCCGCTGGTGGTGGCCGAGCGCAGCACGGTGCTGCCCTGGACGATGGCGACGGTGAACTGGTCCTGGGCGGCAATCCGCCCGGCCACGTTCTTGTTGATCATGATCGCCGGCACCGGGAACACCACCGAGCCCTGGCAGCCAAGCGAACTGGCCTCATCGGAGGGGTTGCGGAACTGTGCGGCCGGGATGATCTGCTCGACCCCGCCATTGATGTCGGCATGCTGCCAGCGCAGGCGGTTGAAGTTGAGGCCGCCGGCATTGACCCAGTACATGCGGATCAGGGCGCAGCTGTTGTCCACTGCGGCGGTGAAGCTGCCGATGCTGCGGAACACATCCTGGCCACCGGTATAGCTGCTCAGCGCACCCACCGCGACGTCATAGGTCGCCGCGCGGTAGCTGGTGTTGGTGTATTGCGTGGACAGATTCACCTGCACCGCATCATCGTGGGCAACCGCCAGGTTGTAGGTACCAGCGCGCGGGAAACGGATCAGCGAATAGATGACCTTGCCCATGGCGTGGTTGCTGCAGGCGCTGGAGGTGCGGCTGCCGGCGGTGCGGTTGTCGCACAGGCCATTGTCGATGCCAGCGCCGAAATCAATGAGTGCCGAGCTGCCGGTGCGCACCGCGTTGGCTGGGTTGGCGGAAAGCGTGCGCAGTGCATCCACGCCAGTGAGGGTGTAGTCGAAACTGGGCGCACCCGCGCGCCCGGCATAGGTCACGTTGGCCAAGCCGGAACCGCGGCTGGAATCGCCCCGATAGTCTTCCCAGCGCACGTTCTGCGCCGCTGCCGGCAACGCGCCCAGCAAAAGGGCAATCAGGAGTAGCACTACGCCGGTGCAACGCGCGGCGTGGGTGGATGGTGCAGTCATTGGCCGAGCCCTCGATGCGACAGACGTAGGGACCGACCGACAGAAAACTCCGGTGCAAGGCGCAGCGCAGCCACCCTTGCGTGTGGCTGCAGCGTGCCGTTACCTCGTCCTCCCACTCACGTGGGCCCCCACAGGTGCGGACACTTTCCAGCACAAAGTGTGACGGGATAGTCAAAACAGATGGCAGGCGCCGCACTGCCAGCGATTGCTCGCCAGCGGGTGGGGGTTCCAGGCTTGTGTGATGTGCGGATGCGCAGCCGTCTGTGGGCTGCGCTGGGGCGCTGCGGGTATCACCGCAGCGCCAGGCAGCGTCAGCTGCTCAGTCCAGCACGCGGCAGAACACCGCCTTGAGGTAACGCGATTCCTGCACGTGCGCCATGAACGGGTGATCCGGGCCGGCGCCGGCCACCTTCAGGATCTGGATGGTGCGGTTGGAATAGAACGCGGCACGCCGCAGCATGTCCAGGAACTGGTCCTCGGCTACCAGGCCGGTGCAGGAGAAGGTGGCGAACAGGCCGCCGGGCTTGACCACGCCCAAGGCCAGCTTGTTCATGTCCAGGTACTTCTTCAGCGCGGTGATGACCTGCTCGCGGTCGCGGGTCATCTTGGCCGGGTCCAGGATCACCACGTCGTACTGGTCGCCACGGTTGGCCGCATCACGCAGCCACGGGAAGATGTCGGCCTGCACGAAGCGCGGCTTGGCGTTGTTCAAACGCGCATTGCCCTTGGCCAGATGGATCACGTCCTGGTCGATGTCCACGCCCAGCACGTCGGCCGCGCCGCGCGCTGCGGCGTACACCGCAAAGCCACCGGTGTTGCAGCACAGGTCGAGCACGGTCTTGCCTTCCACCTGCTGGCTCAGCCACTCGCGGTTCTCGCGCTGGTCGGCGAAGAAACCGGTCTTGTGCGCGCCAGCCGGATCGGCACGGAACTTGATGCCGTATTCGGTGATCACCGCCGGCTCGGTGGTGGTATTGCCGTGGAAATCGAAGCTTTCCTGCTTCTGCACGTGTTCGTCGGCAAAGCTGTGGAAGCGGCAGCCCGGGAACAGGTCGCGCAGCGCCTCGTAGATCCATTCGCGGTGGCGGAACATGCCGGCGGCGAAGAACTCGACCACCAGCAGGTCGTCATAGCGGTCCACCACTAGGCCGGACAAGCCGTCGCCTTCACTGTGGACAACACGCCAGGCATTGGAAGTTGCATCCAGCTTGAGCACGTCGCGGCGCAGCGACACCGCCTGCGCCAGCTTCTGCGCGAACCAGGCCTGGTCCACGGCCACGTCCGGGTTGGTTTCCAGGATGCGCACGGCGATGCGTGAGTGGCCGTTGTAGAAGCCGCGTCCAATCCACTCGCCGTCCACGCCGACAACATCGACGATGGTGCCGGACTTCGGCTTGACGGTCGGCTTCTCGACCAGTTTCTGGAAAATCCACGGGTGGCTGGAGCGCCACGCGTTCTTCAGGCGTAAGACGGGGAGTGGGGTATTCATGGGCGCTATTGTAGCCGCGCACCGCCCCCTGCCTGCAGCGTATTCATTGACTGGAATGGGCACAGGCGGCATTATTCGCCCCAGAAGGGGAGTAGCTCCCAGACGTTGTCGCCGTCAATTCGAGTCGTAAGACTCCGGTGCAACGGCAGTTCCAGCCATTGGAACTGTGAGCAAGACCTTCGCCGCATTGGCGAAGCTCTGTCCCCGGTCTCCTTATTCCGTGTCCAGCTCTTGGCCTTTGTGGTTCCGAGATACCCCCGTTCACGACCGGAATTTTTCCATGATGCAGACAATTGGTAATCCCTGGCTTTGGGGCGGCTTCATTGCCGTGGTCATCGCCGCGCTGTTGATCGACCTGGTGCTGATGCGCCACGGCGGCCCGCACAAGGTCACCTTCAAAGAGGCCATTTACTGGTCGCTGGGCTGGGTGGCGCTGGCCTTGGCCTTCAACGCCGGCCTCTGGTACTACCTGCATGAGACCGCAGGCGCGGCCGTTGCCAATGAAGTGGGCCTGCAGTTCCTGACCGGCTACCTGATCGAAAAGGCGCTGGCGGTCGACAACATCTTCGTCTTCCTGCTGATCATGGGCTACTTCGCGGTGCCCGAGACCCAGCGCCAACGTGTGCTGATCATCGGCATCCTGGGCGCGATCGTGCTGCGTACGATCATGATCTTCGCAGGTTCCGTGCTGGTCACCCAGTTCCATTGGCTGCTGTACGTGTTCGGCGCCTTCCTGCTCTACACCGGCTGGAAGATGTGGTTTGCCGCCAGCGAAGAACCCAGCCTGGACAACAACCCGGCGCTGAAATTCATGCGCAAGCACCTGCGCATCAGTCACGAGTACAACGGCAACAAGCTGGTCACCGAAAAGAACGGCGTACGCTGGTTCACCCCGATGTTCGTGGTGCTGATCCTGATCGCCGTCACCGACGTGATCTTCGCGGTGGATTCGATCCCGGCCATCTTCGCCATCACCACCGACCCGTTCATCGTGCTGACCTCGAACGTGTTCGCGGTGCTGGGCCTGCGCGCGATGTTCTTCCTGCTGGCCGGCATGGCGGACCGCTTCCACCTGTTGCCTTACGGCCTGGCGGTCATCCTGGCCTTCATCGGTACCAAGATGCTGCTGATCGACATCTTCAAGATCCCGGTACCGGTATCGCTGGGTGTGGTTGCCGCGATCCTGGTGGCCACGGTGATCCTGAGCCTGAAGATCCCGCCGAAGGGCGGCCACAAGGCCTGATGCACGCACCCACCGGCGGGATTGTCCCGCCGGTGGCACGCCAGTTCCCATGCGCGGCGCCCTTGGCTTTGCCAGCGGGCGCCGCAATCACTTGATCATGGACACGCCAACCCTGCCTGACACCGGCGACACGCCGGCCTCCGCCGCCCGCAACGACCGCAGCCGCGTGCTGCGCGCGTTCAACATCAGCCTGGGCTTCGTATTGCTGCTGGTGGCGATGTTCGCCCTGCAGAGCAGTGGCTGGGATTGGCGGCCGTGGGCGGTAGCCCCATTGGAAGCCAGCGGCCTGGCCGGCCTGCTTGGCGCGCCCCTGCTGCACGGCTCGATCGAACACCTGGGCGCCAACGCGGTCGCCCTGCTTATTCTCGGTACCTTGGCTGGCAGCGTTTACCCAAAGGCCACCCTGCGCGCCCTGCCCTTGCTGTGGCTGGGTTCCGGCCTGGGTGCATGGATGCTGGGGGATGCCGGCAGCCGTCATCTCGGTGCCAGTGGCCTGACCCACGGCCTGATGTTCCTGGTGTTCGTGCTCGGCCTGCTGCGCCGCGACCGGCCAGCGATTGCCGCCAGCCTGATCGGCTTCCTGTTCTACGGCAGCATGTTGATCACCATCCTGCCGCACGAACCGGGCGTGTCCTGGCAATCGCATATGGGCGGTGCCGCCGCCGGCGTGATCGCCGCGCTGCTGTTCCGCAACGCCGACCCGCGCGCTGAGCGCAAGCGCTACAGCTGGGAAGACGAGGAAGAAGAACAACTGGCGCAGGCCGAAAACGAGCTGGAGCCACCGCTGCCGCAGAACGTGCCGGTGCTGTGGCAGCCGCGCGAAGGTCGTGATTATGAAGTTGTTGTGCCGTTGCGGCGGCGGGATCCGAACGAGCGGCCGTAAGGGCAGCACGGTAGTGCCGAGCCATGCTCGGCAGTGGCTCTACCAGCAATCCATCTGTAGGAGCGGCGTAAGCCGCGAAGCTGGCATGGTTGAAATCACCGACAGTCAGCTATCTGGTGGAGTGTGGGCTTCGCGGCTGACGCCGCTCCCACAAACAGCACGCAGGTTCAACCCTTAAGAACCACCATCCACCGCCCGCCGCCCCAACGCCGGATCATCGGTAAAAAACGCATCGATGCCCGCCTGCAGATAGGCGCGGATCTCGGCTACCGAGGCTTCCGGGTTGCGCGCATTCTCCGCGCCCTGGCGCAGTGCCGGCGGCAAGAACGGGTTTTCCGGGCGGAAGCTGTAAGCCACTACCTGCAGGCCCGCAGCATGCGCATCGCCGATCAAGGCGGTAGGCGCCGCCAATTGGCCCTGTGCATCCAGCGGCACCAGCGCGCGCCGTTCCACACCGATCGCATCGGCATAGCCGGCGATATCGCGCAGGCCGGCCGGGGTCATCATCTGTGCATAGGTCAACGTGCCGCCGGCCAGTGCCACGTCGGCCGGCTTCTCGTCGCCGCCATCAAGCAGCTGTAGCAGGCGGATATTGCTGTCCTTGCCGAGCTTGGCGCGAATCTGCCGCAGGTTGGCGGTTTCAAACGACTGCAGCAGGATCGGCGCGACCTTGGTGTAGCTGTTGCCCTGCAGGGTGGCGAGCAGCTTGTCCTCCATCGGCAGGCCGATGCTTTTGAAATAACTGCCGTGCTTGATCTCCGGCGCCAAGCCGATGCCACGGTTGGCGCGGCCGGCCTGCTGCACCAGGAAGCTGATGATCTCGTCCAGCGTGGCGATGCGGAACTGGCCGTCGAAGGCGGTGCCGCGGATCTGCGGCAGGCGTTCGCGCGCGTACAGCGTCTTCAGCTCGGCAATGGTGAAGTCTTCAGTGAACCAGCCTTCCACCTGCTGCCCATCGATCAGCTTGCGGGTGCGGCGGCTGGCGAACTCGGGATGGCTGGCGACGTCGGTGGTCGAGCCGATCTCGTTTTCGTGACGGGCCAGCATCACCCCGTCCTTGCTCATCACCAGGTCCGGCTCGATGTAATCGGCGCCGTCGCTGATGGCCTGTGCATAAGCGGCCAGCGTGTGCTCGGGCAGCAGTGCGCTGGCACCACGGTGCGCGTACACCGAAACCTGTGGGTAAGTCTGTGCGGCTGAGCTGTCCATTGCCCAGCAGCATGCCACGCCAACCCCCACCGCCATCAACCAGGCCCAGCTTCGCACCGTCAGCACTCCAATTGGAATCAAGGCGCGCAGCATGCCCGCTGCATGTGACGCGCGTAAGAACGCGCTGCCTTCAATCGCGTTGCCATTGCCAACCGTCCGCACCGGCATGCAGGCGCGCGCTGATGCCGATGGCCTGCAGCAGCGCTTCGTCATGCGAAACCAGCAGCAGGCTGCCCTGGTATTGGCGCAGCAGTTCCTCCAATGCGGCCAGGGCATCCAAATCCAGATGGTTGCCGGGTTCATCCAACAACAACAGCTGTGCCGGTGGATCGGCGTACAGCGCGCAGGCCAGGCCGGCTTTCAGGCGTTGCCCGCCGCTGAGCTGGGCCGAGGGCAGCTGTACCTGGTTTGCATCCAAACCCAGCAGGGCCAGCCGGCTGCGTAGTTCGCCTTCGGCCGAGCCCGGATTGCGCAGGCGCAAGGCCTCCAGCACGCTGCTGTGCGCGGGCAGCAATTGCAGTTGCTGATCGAGCAAAGCGGCTGGCACCTGCACGTTTACTTCGCCAGCCAAGGCAGCTAGTTGCCCGGCCAAGACCTTCAGCAGCGTCGACTTGCCCACACCATTTGCGCCGGTGATGGCGACCCGTTCGCCGCGGCGCAGATTGAAGTCCAGCGCGCGCAGCGCCGGTGCTACGTGTGGCAGCTGCAGTCCGGTGGAACGCACTACCCACTCCGGTCCGCTCGGTTGCAGGCTTGGGAGCAGCAACACCGGTGCTGCGGCTTCGCTATCGGCCTGCGCCTCGCGCACCGCGTCATGCAGCCGTAGCTGGCGCTGATCCAGCTGCGCGCGCGCCTTGCCCTGGCTGGCTTCTGCACGTTGGCGCTGCAGGCCAAGCAGGATCGGCGCTTGATTGGCGTTGGCGGCGTCACGGTTGCCGCGCGCGCTGCGCTGCTCCAGCCGCTGGCGTTGCTCACGCAGCGTCTGTTCGCCTTTGCGGCGTTCGTTTCGACGTTGCTGCAGCAGCGCCTCAGCTGCAGCGCGTTCACCAGCGCGTGCCTGTGCATAGAACGCGTGGTTGCCGCCGTAGCTGCGCAACCCTTGCGGCGACAGTTCGACGATGCGCTCCACCTGTTGCAGCAGCAGGCGATCGTGGCTGACCAGGATCAGCCCCTGCTTTCTTGCCTGCAGTTGCGCGGCCAACCACTGCCGGCCGGCACGGTCGAGATGATTGCTGGGTTCATCGAGGATCAGCCACTCCACCGGTTGCAGCAAGGCGCCGACCAGGGCCACGCGCATGCATTGGCCACCGCTGAGCTTATCCACAGGCGTGTCAGCATCGACGTCCTGCAGGCCTGCATCGGCCAAGGCCTGCTGCAGCGTTTCACACAGCGTCCAATGCTCGCCAACCGCGTCGAAATCCGCTTGCAGCGTGCTGCCGGCTTCAATCCTGCGTAATGCATCCACACGCTTATCCACAGCCGCCAGCTCCGCTATGCGCTGTCCGGCGCGCGGCTGTACCTGCTGTGCAAGGTAATAGGCCTCGCCGCTACGACGGCAGTGCCCGGCACTTGGCTGACGCAAGCCAGCCATGATCTGCGCGAGTACGGATTTGCCCACGCCGTTGCGTCCGACCAGGCCGGTTGGCCGCTGATCGAACTGTGCGTTGAGGTTGGAGAACAGGCTGCGCCCGTCAGGCGCCTGCCACGCGACGCTGTCCAGCGTCACGGAAATAGAAGTTGTCATGCGGTATTCCATCGATGCCCGAAGCACCCGGCCGCCAAGGGCAGCAGGGACTGGTAGGGACCGTCATCAAGACGGTGACATCAATGGCGCATTGGACCGGACTCCGTTGGCGGGGGCATCCCGTAACGCTTATAGCCTAACGGCGGAAAACCGAACCGTCAGTAACCGGCGGCGCTGTCACCCGCGCCGCCGTACCAGGCAAAGGGATGGCTCAGGCTTTTGCCGGGCGATGCGTGGCACAAAGCTTGTTGCCGGCCGGGTCGCGCAGATAGGCCAGATAGAGCGGGCCGAATGGGCTTTGGCGCGGACCTGGCGGATCTTCCACGCTGGTACCGCCGTGGCCAACACCGGCGGCATGCCATGCATCCACCAACTCGGCTGTGGCGCAGTTGAAGCCGATGGTGCCGCCGTTGGCGTGCGTTGCCGGCTCGCCGTTGCGCGGGTGGCCGACGATCAGCAAGGCGCCTGCGTGGAGATAAACCACGTTGCCCTTGGGGTCGATGAAACCCGGCTTTGCGCCGAGCGTGGAAAGCAGCGCGTCATAGAACGCCTTGGATGCTTCCAGGTCATTGGCGCCCACCACGATGTGCGAAAACATCCACTACCTCCTGATTACTGTCCTGTCTGGCCCCTGCGGGCCGGTCGCTACGCCAGCATCACTTGCCGATGCAGAAGCTCGAAAAAATCCTGCCCAGCAGATCATCGGCGGTCATGCGGCCGGTGATTTCGCCGAGTGCGTCATGTGCAAGCCGCAGTTCCTCGGCGGCCAGTTCCAACTGGTCGTAGTGCAGCTGCCCATCGGCGGCGTCGAGGTGTTCGCTGGCCAGGGCCAACGCTTCGACGTGGCGCAGGCGCGCGGAAAACTCACCCTGCATGCCCTCGCCCGCGCCGTCATTGGCGATCTCGCGCAGGCGCGCATGCAGCTGCTCCAGGCCTTGGCCATTGGCGGCGGACAGGGCGATGCTGTCTTCGCCCAGTTCCTGCGGCCACTGCGGCAACAGGTCCGACTTGTTGTAGATCCACAGCTGGCGCGCGGCCTGTGCGGCGGCATCACCAATCGCTTCCCTGCCCGCTTGCGGGTCGCGGGCATCGAGCACGACGATGGCCAGGTCGGCGCGCTGCATTTCGGCGCGGGCGCGGCGCATGCCTTCGCGCTCGATGGCGTCGCCACCTTCGCGCAGGCCGGCGGTATCGACCAGCTCCAGCTCCAGGCCGTCGATGCGGATGGTTTCGCGCAGGGTGTCGCGGGTGGTGCCGGCGATGTCGGTGACGATGGCCCGCTCGCTGCCAGCCAAGGCATTCAGCAGTGAACTCTTGCCGGCATTGGGCGGGCCGATCAGCACCGCGTGCAGGCCGTCGCGCAGCTTGCGGCCACGTTCGGCATCGATGCGCAGCTGGGCCAGCAAGGCCTTGGCCTGTTCGATGCCGGCGCGCACCTGCGCGCCGCCCAGCGTGTCCAACGGCTCGTCGGCGAAATCGATGGCGGCTTCAACATGGATGCGCAGCCGCACCAGTTGTTCGCCCACCTCTTCCACCCGCCGCGAGAACACGCCATCAAGCGAGCGGCGGGCAGCGCGGGCGGCGCGCACATCGCCGGCTGCGATCAGGTCGGCGATGGCTTCGGCCTGGGCCAGGTCGAGCTTGCCGTTGAGGAATGCCCGTTCACTGAATTCACCGGCGCGGGCCTGACGCGCGCCCAGTTCGATGCAGCGGGCCAGCAGCTGGCGCAGCACGACCGGGCTGCCGTGGCCTTGCAGTTCCACCACGTCTTCGCCGGTGAAGCTGCGCGGGCCAGGGAAGTACAGGGCAATGCCGTCGTCGATGACCTCGCCGGCGGCATCGCGGAACCTGGCGTAATGCGCATGGCGCGGCTTGAGCTGTGGGCAGCCCAAGGCAACCGCGATGCGCAGTGACTGCGGCCCGGAGATGCGCAGCATGCCAACGCCGCCGGCAGCATTGCCGCTGGCGATGGCGACTATGGTCTGGCCTGTGGACAACTCGCTCATGATTTACAACTTCTGCAGTTGTGCGCGGGCCTGGGCGGCGCCGCTGCCCTGCGGCTGCAGCTCCAGGTAGGTGCTGTAGGCCTGCTTGGCCTTCACCTTGTCGCCTGCATTGAAGTAGGCATCGCCAAGATTCAGATAGGCCACCGCGCGTGAGGGATCGATCTTCAAGGTGTTCTCCAGCCAGCGCGCTGCTTCGGCATAGCGCTGCTGGCGGTAGTAGACGAAACCAAGATTATTGGCCGCCTGGGCAAAGTCCGGACGCAGCTTCAGTGCTTCGGTGAACTGCACGGCGGCTTCGTCATAGCGCTTCTCGCGGTACAGCTGCAGGCCACGGTCATTGGCCTGCTGCGCGCGCTGGCGGTCCGAGGTCGGCACCGCTGCCGGCACCACCAGTGTGCTTTTGCCACCTTGCAGGTCGGCCACGGTCACCGGTGCCTCGGTCTTGCCGGCGGGCTTGGCGTCCTGCGCGGCGGCATCGACGCGACTGTTGAGGGCGATGGCATCGGCCGAAAGCTGGTCACTGCCGGCGTTGAGGTATTCCTGGCTGTCCGGCACCTGGAACACGAACTCACCGCCCTGCGAACCGGGCAGGCTGCCGAAGGCCGGGGTTTGCCGCGATACCGCCGACACCGCAGGCGCTACATAGGCGGCCAACTCGGTACCGGTGATCAGGCCATCGCCATTTAGGTCGCCCTTGCCGCCCAGCGCCTGCAGCAGCACCCAGGTGAACACCGAATGCCCGTTCGGGCCGCTGTCGGCAACCTGCTGATCGGCGCCACCGGCGGTCAGCATCTGCCGCGCGCTGCGGCGGGCATTTTCGCGCAGGAACGAGGACGAGCTACCGCCGCCACGGGTCAGGCCCAGGCCGCTGTAGCAGGCGTCCATCACGAACAACACGTGCTTGGCCTGCATGCTCTCGGCGATGTTCTGGATATCGGTCATCGCGATCGCATCGGTGGCGAACTCGTTCGGATCCGAATCCACCGGAATGATGTAGCCAAGATCGCGGCCGGAAGCGAGCTGGCGGGTGGCGCCATGGCCGGCGAAGAACACGAACACACGGTCGTTCTTGCCGGTGCGCTCATCGGCCAGGCGGTCGTGGAAGGCGGCAAGGATGTTGTTGCGGGTGGCCTGCTGGTTCTTCAGCACGATCACCTGCGAAGACGGGAAGCCGAACTGGTCGGTCAGCGTGTCGGCGATGGACTGCGCATCGCGGCCGGCGTATTCGAGCTTGGGCCACTTGGCGTACTCATCGATGCCGATGACGATGGCCCAGGACTTCTCGTAGCCGGTGGTGACTGTGGTGTCGGCGACCGCACCCTTGCGCGCTCGGCTGACGCTGAAGTCGCGGCCGTTCCAACCGGCGAACTGGTAGCCATCGGCGATCAGCTTGTCGAGGATCTGCGGCAGCGCCTTGACCGCGCGGTCGTGGATGTCATGGAACAGGATGATGCCGCGCTGTTCCTTCTGCACCTGGTCGACCACGCGCTGCACGATGGATTCGGGCACCGGGTCGGCCCAGTCCATCGAGTCGATGTTCCACATGATGGATTTCAGACCGGCTTCGTTGAGCAGCTGCAGGCCTTCGGCATTGCGCGCGCCATACGGGAAGCGGAACAGTGGTGCGCGCTTGCTGTCCACGCCCTTGAGCAGGGTGTCGGTGTCGAGCACCTGCTGGCGCAATGCATCGCCGGTGGTGCGCGAGAGCTGCGCGTGGGTCAGGCTGTGGTTGCCCACCGCATAGCCGTGCTCCATCAGATTGCGGCTGATGCCGGCCATCGGACCGAGCTTGACCTTGCCATCGGCTTGGACCGCGCCGAGGTTGCGGCCGACTTCGAAGAACACGCCCGGCACGTCGTAGCGCTGCAGGATGGCGACGACTTCATCGGTATAGGCCTTGTGTGGGCCGTCGTCGAAGGTCAGCACCACGGTCTTTGCCGGCAGGTCGCGGCCGAAGATTTCACGGTCGCTGTCCTGCATCGACATCGGATAAGGCTCGATCACGCCGAAGTCGCGCAGGATCGCCTCGCGCTTGTACAGCGTGTTGAGGTGGGCGACATAGTCGTCCCACTTCTCGCGCTTGAGCTCGATCGCGCGGGTGCGCTCGAAGCGGCTGAAGATGCGGGTCAGTTCCTGGTTGTAGTTGCGCTCGATTTCATCGAGTGCCTCCAGGTCTTCGCCGATGCGCTGGTGCAGCTTCACTGCCGGCAACGAGGAATCCGCACCGACACGCTGATGCAGCTCACGCAGTGTTTCGCGGAAGGCCAGGCGGTCGGCGTCGTAGAGTTCGGGCGAGGATTCGATGTAATCGAGCACCGTGCCCAGCGTGGCGAAGCGCTGCGGGTTGGGATCGCGCAACAGCGCATCGAACTGCGCGGCGATGGCCTGGCGCTGTTCCAGACCATCGTGGAACAGCTGCTGGCCGATGCGGCTGGAGGTCTGGCGGTCGGCCGGCGATTGCTGTGCCTCATCGGCCAGCAGCACGACGATACGGCGGTGGCCATCGAGTTGTTTCTGCAAAGCCGTCAACAACGGCGCCGCTGCAGGATTTGCCGCAGCTGCCGCCTGCGCGCTGGCCTGGGTTGGGGTCGCGGTGCCGGCTTCTTCCTGTTTGGAACAGCCTGCAACCGTCAGTGCGGCTAGCAGCAAAGCGGGCAAGGACAGGCGGCGCGACAACGAACAGGGCATGGCAGGCTCGGGGAAAAGGGTGCAACGGGCGTGGTGATTCTAACGCCACCGGCGGGAGCCAGACCTGCGGCGAAAGGCCGCTCCCTTTGTAGGAGCGGCGTAAGCCGCGAAGCTGGCCTTGCTGGAACATCAGGAACCTGTGCGATCTGATGCTGCGTCGGCTTCGCGGCTTACGCCGCTCCTACAAACAGCCGAACGTTCTGTCTTCGCGAGGCTCCCCCCACATGCGAAAAGCCCGCCTTGCGGCGGGCTTTTGCTTACTTGGCTTCGATCACCTTGCCCGGCGCATCTTCGCCGTGCTTCTTGATCATCCACCACTGCTGCAGCAGGCTCAGGCCGCCGTTGACCACCCAGTACAACACCAGGCCGGACGGCATGAAGGCCATCATCACGCCGAACACCAGCGGCATGAACTGCATCATCTTCTGCTGCATCGGGTCCATGCCCACAGCCGGGGTCAGCTTCTGGGTGAACCACATCACCGCGATGTTGATGATCGGCAGGATGAAGTACGGGTCACGTGCGGTCAGATCCTGGATCCAGCCCAGCCACGGTGCCTGGCGCAATTCCACCGATTCCACCAGCACCCAGTACAGGGCGAAGAAGATCGGCATCTGGATCAGCAGCGGCAGGCAGCCGCCCAGCGGATTGATCTTCTCCTTCTTGTACAGCTCCATCATTGCCGTCTGGAACTTCTGCTTGTCGTCGCCGTAGCGCTCTTTCAGCTGCGCGATGCGCGGCTGGAACTTGCGCATCTTGGCCTGCGACTTGAACTGCGCATTGGCCAGCGGGAACAGCGCCATCTTCAGCAGGATCACCAGGCCGATGATCGCCCAGCCCCAGTTGCCGACCAGCTTGTGCACCTGGTTCATCACCCAGAACAAGCCCTGGCCGATGATGGCCATGATCGAGAAGCGGCTGTAATCGACCACGCGGTCCAGGCCCTTCACGTCTTCCTTGGCGATCTGGTTGACCAGCTTCGGGCCCACCCACAGGCGCGCCTCGGTGCTGACCTTCTGGCCCGGTGCCACGGTGAAGCCGGGGCCGCGGGTTTCGATCACATTGCGCGGGCCGTTCTGCGACAGCAGGTACAGCGCGGACTGGTCAGCCTGCGGAATCCAGGCGGTGAAGAAATGGTGCTGCAGCATCGCCACCCAGCCACCACTGATGGTCTGGTTGATCGGGCCGTCTTCCATGTAGTCCTTGAACGCACGGCGCTGGTAGCCATCGGCCGGGCTGAACCAGGTGGCGCCATTGAAGCTGAAGGAATCCGGGTTGGTCATGCCCTTGGTGATCACCGGCGGCACGCGGTCGAGCTTGCGGAACACATAGCCCTGCCACGGCGCGGTGCCGGTGTTGACCACTTCGTCCTTCACACTGACGGCGTAATCGCCGCGCTTGAAGGTGTAGGTGCGGTGGATGCTGACGCCGTTGGGGCCGTTCCAGACGAACGGCACCTGCACTTCATCCTGGCCTTCCGCCAGGGTGACGGCGGTGACACCGGCTGCCGGCTGGAAGCCATTGGCGCCGGGGACGGGCGAGTTGTTCTGGCTGGCCCAACCGGCGGTGGCGCTGTACGGGTGCGCCTTGTCTTCGGTGAGCAGCTGCACCGGCGGGCTGCCGGCGGCCTTGGTCTGCGGGAACTGCAGCAGATCGGCATCGAGCACGCTGCGGCCATCCAGCACCAGCTTCAACACATCGGTGGTGACGGTGACGCGCTGTGCATTGGAGGCGGCTTCCATGCCCGCCACGGCGGGGGCGGCCGGCGGCTGGCCGGGCACGGTGGCCTGCGGCACTTCGGCGGTGCCCGGAGCGGCCAGGTCGGCGTCATTGGCGACGGGTACGGCAGGTTGGGTGGTAGCTACGGTCGCCGGATCCGGTGCGGCCTTTTCGCGACCCCATTCCATCCACAGCAGCACGGCTACCATCAGCCAGGCAAAAATCAGGAATACACGGGTCTGGTTCATCAGCAGGCAGGCTCGGCTCGACCGGAGGAGGTGTCCGGTACGTTCAAAGGAAGAGGGGCATCAACGCCCTCGCGCGGCGGCATTGTGCCGCCCGCAGCCACAGGGGGCAATGCGCCGGCACGGCGCAGCAGGCGCTCGAACGCCTCACGGATCTGTTGATTGCTGGCGGTCTTGGCCGCGGATCGGGCGACGATGACGTAGTCGCCACCGCTCAGGCACGACCGTAGATGGCGTGTTGCATCCCGCAACACACGCTTGATACGGTTACGACCGACCGCACGCGTATCCACCTTGCGTGACACAGCCAGACCGAGTCGAGCGGGGCTATCCCCTTTCAACCAGTGGAGTGTCATCAAAGGTTCGGATACACGGCGGGCGCCGTTGAAGACCGTTGTATATTCGGCACGCGTACGAACCCGCGCAGAGCGAGGAAATCGCTTACGCGGGTAGGCACTGATCACGATCGGTGTTGCGATTGCCGCTTCACGCGGCAACGCAATCAAGCGCTGAGGACTTTGCGGCCCTTGGCGCGGCGACGCGACAGGATCTTGCGGCCGTCGGCGGTCTTCATACGAGCACGGAAACCGTGATCGCGCTTGCGCTTGAGGTTGCTGGGCTGGAACGTGCGCTTGGTGGCCATTGGGGCACCTGTATGAAGTGGACGGAAAGAACCGGAAATTCTATAGACCCTATTGGGGCCTCGTCAAGTCCTGGCTGACAAAGCTATCCACAGGCCGGTGTACATCTTGTGGATGAGCCTGTGAATAAATCCGGGACAAGCATTCCCGCATCGGGCCTGCGGTGGTAGGCTGGGCCATCCACTTTCCCCCTTCCGGCCTGTGGCCCGGCGGCTTTCTGCGCCCGGCTGCCAAGCCTTTGACGACTATTGCTGATGGATGCCTGGACACGTTGTCTCGAACGTCTGGAGGCGGAATTTCCGCCCGAAGATGTCCACACCTGGTTGAAGCCGCTTCAGGCTGACCAACGCGCTGACAGCCTTGTGCTGTACGCGCCAAATGCGTTTATTGTCGATCAAGTGCGCGAACGTTACCTGCCGCGCATCGGCGAACTATTGACCCACTTTGCCGGTTTCGGCGAGGTGATCCTGGAAATCGGCTCGCGTCCGCGCGCGCCGGAGCCGGCTCCGTTGCTGGCCCCGACGGCCAGTTTTGTGCCGGCCGCGCCGGTGGTGCCGTTCAACGGCAACCTCGACGCGCACTACACCTTCACCAATTTCGTCGAAGGCCGCAGCAACCAGCTGGGTCTGGCTGCCGCATTCCAGGCCGCGCAGAAACCGGGCGATCGTGCACACAATCCGCTGCTGCTGTACGGCGGCACCGGTCTGGGTAAAACCCACCTGATGCTGGCGGCCGGCAATGCCATGCGCCAGGCCAATCCGGGTGCCAAGGTGCTGTATCTGCGTTCGGAACAGTTCTTCAGCGCGATGATCCGTGCGCTGCAGGAAAAGTCCATGGACCAGTTCAAGCGGCAGTTCCAGCAGGTCGATGCGCTGCTGATCGATGACATCCAGTTCTTCGCCGGCAAGGACCGCACCCAGGAAGAGTTTTTCCACACCTTCAACGCTTTGTTCGACGGCAAGCAGCAGATCATCCTGACCTGCGACCGCTACCCGCGCGAAGTGGAAGGTCTGGAAGCACGCCTGAAGTCACGTCTTGCCTGGGGTTTGTCGGTGGCCATCGAGCCGCCGGATTTTGAAACCCGTGCCGCCATCGTGCTGGCCAAGGCCCGCGAACGCGGCGCCGACATTCCGGACGACGTGGCGTTCCTGATCGCCAAGAAGATGCGCTCCAACGTGCGCGATCTGGAAGGTGCGCTCAATACGCTGACCGCCCGCGCCAACTTCACCGGCCGCGCGATCACCACCGAGTTTGCCCAGGAAACCCTGCGCGATCTGCTGCGTGCCCAGCAGCAGGCGATCAGCATTCCCAACATCCAGAAAACGGTTGCCGATTACTACGGGCTGCAGATCAAGGATCTGCTGTCCAAGCGCCGCACCCGTTCGCTGGCCCGTCCCCGCCAGGTGGCGATGGCGCTGACCAAAGAGCTGACCGAACACAGCCTGCCGGAAATCGGCGATGCGTTTGCCGGCCGCGACCACACCACGGTGCTGCATGCCTGCCGCCAGATCCGGACCCTGATGGAAACCGACGGCAAATTGCGCGAGGACTGGGAAAAGCTCATCCGCAAGCTCAGCGAGTAAGCGCAGCAACATCACCTCAGGAGGCTCTCGTCGGCAATTTGGGCGGGAAATTCATCGGCTGATCGGCGAGGTGGTGAGAAGTTGAGCGAATCATGCACCGACGCCACAGCGGCGTCATCGCACAAAACGGTGCATGATTCGGGGGCAGGCGTTGGAGAAGTTGTGGATAAGATTGGCTGGTAAAAACGCAGCAAATTTATCCACAGCTTCACCCACCTGCTCAGTGCCAGTAATACACGGGTTTCAAAGCAAATAAACCCATATAAAACAAACACTTGGGTGTGTTTTAAACCAAATCTGGCTCTACCAGCACCACCAAGCTTTTGATTTAATCCACATCTTTTAAAAGCATAGGGGCACGAAACCACATGCGTTTCACACTGCAGCGCGAAGCCTTTCTCAAGCCGTTGGCCCAGGTCGTCAACGTGGTTGAACGCCGCCAGACTCTGCCGGTTCTGGCTAATTTCCTCGTCCAGGTTCAAGGCGGCCAGCTTTCGCTGACCGGTACCGACCTCGAAGTGGAAATGGTCTCCCGCATCGCGGTCGAAGATGCCCAGGACGGCGAAACCACGATTCCGGCGCGTAAATTGTTCGAAATCATCCGTGCCCTGCCCGACGGCAGCCGCATCACGGTTTCGCAGACCGGCGACAAGATCACCGTCCAGGCCGGTCGCAGCCGTTTCACCCTGGCCACCCTTCCCGCCAACGACTTCCCGTCGGTTGACGAAGTTGAAGCTACCGAGCGCGTCGTCGTGCCGGAAGCGGCGCTGAAGGAACTGATCGAACGCACTGCTTTCGCCATGGCGCAGCAGGATGTTCGCTACTACCTCAACGGTCTGCTGTTCGACCTGCGCGACAGCATCCTGCGTTGCGTGGCCACCGATGGTCACCGCCTGGCGCTGTGCGAAACCGCACTGGAAAACGATAACGGCGCAAAGCGTCAGATCATCGTGCCGCGCAAGGGCGTTACCGAATTGCAGCGTCTGCTGGAAGGCGGCGAGCGTGAGGTGGAGCTGGAAGTTGGCCGTAGCCACGTGCGCATGAAGCGCGACGATGTCACCTTCACCTCGAAGCTGATCGACGGCCGTTTCCCGGATTACGAAGCGGTGATCCCGATCGGTGCCGACCGCGAAGTGAAGGTTGAGCGCGAAACCCTGCGTGCCTCGCTGCAGCGTGCGGCCATTCTCTCCAACGAGAAGTACCGCGGCGTTCGCGTCGAAGTCACCCCGGGCCAGCTGAAAATCAGCGCGCACAACCCGGAGCAGGAAGAAGCGCAGGAAGAAATTGAAGCCGATACCGTGGTCAGCGACCTGGCGATCGGCTTCAACGTGAACTACCTGCTCGACGCCTTGTCGGCATTGCGCGATGAGCACGTTGTGATCCAGCTGCGCGATTCCAACTCCTCGGCGCTGGTGCGTGAAGCCAGCAGCGAGAAGTCGCGCCACGTGGTGATGCCGCTGCGTCTCTGACCAGCAGGTTCCACGTGGAACACGAAGAAGCCCGGCTGATGCCGGGCTTTTTTTTGCTTCGCTTCCAGACCAGGTTCCACGTGGAACAGCCCCTTTCGATGGCAGATTCGCCAGCTACTGGGTGTTTGCTGGGCCTGTCTGCAGGGTTCTCGCGGAGCTGCGGCTGGATCGCAGTTGGTTTTCCTTCTCCGGCTGATGAAGCGGCGGGCATGGTCGCGACAGAACACCGATTGCCGGAGAAGACCTGGTTCTCCGCTTCAGCGTTCTCCGCGTAGTCGTTGGCCCTACCGCTACGTTCTGGCTGGGCTGAACCAATTACGTCAGCACTGGCCAATGCTTTCGATGCCGGGATCCAGTCCCCTGCCCCTCCGCGCTGTTGGTAGATCGGCAAGACCTACCGAGGACTGCAGGCCGGTCCAGCAATGTAGCTATCCGCGCAATGCCAATCGCCTCGATTCACTGAAACTTTTGCCATGCGCCGACCTGCCGCGTGTCCAAGTCCTGGGCGAGCTGTCGATGCGCCATGGATTCCTTGAAATCCGCGAGTACTCACCGCCAGCAGGCAATCAGATTTGAAGAAATCTGCCCCTGTTCCACGTGGCGGCATCCGAGGACGCAGGGCAGGCAGACGAAGCGGTTTCAGCCAGCGCCAGATTTCTTCAAATCTGAAACAACTAGCAGTATCTCCGCCCGCAGATTTCAAGAAATCACAGGCTTGGATTTTGGCCCTTTCTGGCTGCCGGTTTTCTCAGCTCTATGCTTTAAATCTGAGAATAAATCAAAAGCTTGGTGGTGATGGTAGGAGCAGATTTTATGTAAAACTACCTTAAGTTGCTGTTTTACATAGCCTTATTGGCCTTGAAACCCCCTGTAGAACTCGCCTTCAAGCCTGTGGATATCTGTGGATAAGACCGAAGGGTGCTTCAAGGGGTCATCTTATCCACAGATTGCCCCACTTATACACAGGGTTTGTACCCCGACCTATACATTCCGGAAAAAGACGCCGGATTTCGTGAAATCTGCAGCAGCTCTGGCCACACCACCTCTCAGATTTGAAGAAATGCGGGGGTGTTCCACGTGGCACCTGTTTACGCCGGCAGCTGGCAGTCGAACGGAACTGCTCAAACAGGGCGGATGCTTTAAGCTGCGCATGGCCAGCCACGGACTGCGTGGCGGCGTCATGCTTTCTTTCGAGCGTCAATGCATATCGTCCGTGTTGCCTTGAACCGTGTACGTCGGTTCGATTCGGTGGAGTTGGCTCCCCGCCCCGGCATCAACCTCATTACCGGCGCCAACGGCGCTGGCAAGACCAGCGTGCTCGAAGCCCTGCACCTGATGGCGTATGGGCGCAGCTTCCGTGGCCGCGTGCGCGATGGCCTGGTGCAGAAAGGCGCAGAGAATCTGGACGTTTTTGTCGAATGGCAGGAACGAACCGGCGCAGAACAAGGCGTTTCAACGCGTCGCGCCGGTCTGCGGCACAGCGGACAGGCCTGGAAAGGCCGCCTGGACGGCGAAGATGTGCTGCAACTGGGCAATCTCTGCGCCGCGCTGGCCGTGGTGACCTTTGAACCGGGTAGCCATGCGTTGGTCAGCGGCGGTAGTGAACCGCGCCGGCGTTTCATCGATTGGGGATTGTTCCACGTGGAACCTGACTTCCTCCCCCTGTGGCGGCGTTATACCCGTGCGCTCAAACAGCGCAATGCCCTGTTGAAGATGGGCGCCCCGGGAAAGCAGCTCGATGCCTGGGACTGGGAGCTGGCCGAAGCGGGAACCCCGCTTACCTCCAGGCGCCAGCACTATCTGGAAAGGCTGCAGGATCGGGCCGTGGCGATTGCCGCCGATCTGGCGCCGGGCCTGCAATTGAACAGTCTGGAACTGCAGCCGGGTTGGCGTCGGCACGAAATGCCGCTGAGCGACGCCTTGTTGTTGGCACGCGAACGCGATCGCAGCGCCGGCTACACCTCGGTAGGCCCACATCGCGCCGATTGGAGCGTAGGTTTCACGCAGATTCCCGGCCGTGATGCCTTGTCGCGAGGCCAGGCCAAGCTGACGGCGCTGGCTTGCCTGCTCGGCCAGGCTGACGACTATGCGACGCAGCGTGGCGAATGGCCGGTCATCGCCCTGGATGACCTTGGCTCGGAGCTGGATCGCAACCACCAACAGCGCGTGCTGGAGTATCTTGCAGGGACACCTGCGCAGATCTTCATCACCGCCACCGAAACACCGGCCGCCCTTGCAGCCGATCTGCATCCCGCAGCTGTGTTCCACGTGGAACATGGCGCCATCAATGCCGTGAACTGAAGCCTTCAGGGCGGAACCCCCCCCGGCAGGTATAATCGGAACGTCATCCCCTATCTCTCATGCCTGTTCCACGGAATGGCGCATGACCTGCGGAGCCTACGGCAAGCGCAATGAGCGAAGAACAGAACACCCCGGTCAACAACGGCAATTACGACGCCAACAGCATCACCGCATTGGAAGGCTTGGAGGCTGTACGCAAGCGTCCCGGTATGTACATCGGCGACGTCCATGACGGCACTGGCCTGCACCACATGGTGTTCGAGGTTGTCGATAACTCCATCGACGAAGCACTCGCCGGCCATGCCGACAACGTATTGGTCACCATCCATGCCGACGGTTCGGTGTCGGTGGCCGATAACGGCCGCGGCATTCCGGTGGGCAAGCACGCGCAGATGAGCCAGAAGCTCGACCGCGAAGTCTCCGCCGCTGAAGTGGTGATGACGGTCCTGCATGCCGGTGGCAAGTTCGACGACAACAGCTACAAGGTTTCCGGTGGCCTGCACGGCGTCGGCGTCAGCGTGGTCAATGCGCTGTCGCAGAAGCTGATGCTGGATATCTACCAGGGCGGTTTCCACTACCAGCAGGAATATGCCGACGGTGCCGCGGTAACGCAGCTGAAGCAGCTGGAAGCCAGCGACCGTCGCGGTACCGTGCTGCGCTTCTGGCCGTCGGTAAAGGCGTTCCACGGCAACGTCGAGTTCCATTACGAAATCCTGGCCCGCCGCCTGCGCGAGCTGTCGTTCCTGAACTCCGGCGTCAACATCACCCTGGTGGACGAGCGCGGCGAAGGCCGTCGCGACGACTACCACTACGAAGGCGGCATCAAGAGCTTCGTGGAGCATCTGGCGCAGGTGAAGACCCCGCTGCATCCGAACGTGATCGCGGTAACCGGCGAAGCCAATGGCATCGTGGTTGAAGTTGCGCTGCAGTGGACCGATTCCTACCAGGAAACGATGTACTGCTTCACCAACAACATCCCGCAGAAGGACGGCGGTACCCACCTTGCCGGCTTCCGCGCCGCGCTGACCCGTACGCTCAACAACTACATTGAGCAGAGCGGCATCGCCAAGCAGGCCAAGATCAGCTTCACCGGCGACGACATGCGCGAAGGCATGATCGCGGTGTTGTCGGTCAAGGTGCCGGACCCGAGCTTCTCCAGCCAGACCAAGGAAAAGCTGGTCAGCTCCGACGTCAAGCCGGCGGTGGAAAGCACCTTCGGTGCCAAGCTGGAAGAATTCCTGCAGGAAAACCCGAACGAAGCCAAGGCCATTGCCGGCAAGATCGTCGACGCAGCCCGTGCCCGCGAAGCCGCGCGCAAGGCCCGCGATCTGACCCGCCGCAAGGGCGCGCTGGATATCGCCGGCCTGCCGGGCAAGCTCGCCGACTGCCAGGAAAAAGATCCGGCCTTGTCCGAACTGTTCATCGTCGAGGGTGACTCGGCAGGTGGCTCAGCCAAGCAGGGCCGCAACCGCAAGAACCAGGCGGTGCTGCCGCTGCGCGGCAAGATCCTCAACGTGGAACGTGCGCGCTTCGACCGCATGTTGGCCTCCGATCAGGTCGGTACGCTGATCACCGCGCTGGGCACCGGCATTGGCCGCGACGAGTACAACCCGGACAAGCTGCGCTACCACAAGATCATCATCATGACCGACGCCGACGTCGACGGCGCGCACATCCGTACGCTGCTGTTGACGTTCTTCTACCGTCAGATGCCGGAGTTGATCGAGCGTGGTTACGTGTATATCGGCCTGCCGCCGCTGTACAAGATCAAGCAGGGCAAGACCGAGCTGTACCTGAAGGATGATCCGGCGCTGGATGCCTATCTGGCCAACAACGCGGTCGAAAATGCATCACTGATCCCGGCCACCGGCGAACCGCCGATCGAAGGCGTGGCGCTGGAAAAGCTGCTGATGACCTACGCCGCCGCGCAGGAAGCCATCAACCGCAACGCGCACCGCTACGATCGCAGCCTGCTCGAGGCATTGGTGGATTTCACCCCGATGGATCTGGAGCATCTGCGCACCGCAGGCCCGGGCGAAGGCCTGGAAGCTTTGGCCACGCGTTTGAACCAGGGCAGCCTGGGTACGCCGCGTTACAGCCTGGTCCTGCAGGAACCGAACGAACAGCGTCCGGCTGCGGTACTGGTCAACCGTCGTCACATGGGTGAGGAACATACCCAGGTGCTGCCGCTGGCTGCATTTGAATCCGGCGAACTGCGCCAGCTGCATCAGGCCTCGCAGCTGTTGCACGGACTGGTGCGCGAAGGCGCCACCATCAACCGCGGCAACAAATCCTCGGAGATCACCGGTTTTGCGCAGGCACAGGCCTGGTTGATGGAAGAAGCCAAGAGGGGCCGCATGATCCAGCGCTTCAAGGGCCTGGGTGAAATGAACCCCGAGCAGCTCTGGGATACCACGGTCAACCCGGATACCCGGCGCCTGCTGCAGGTGCGTATCGAAGACGCCGTGGAAGCCGATCAGATCTTCAGTACCTTGATGGGCGATGTGGTGGAACCGCGTCGCGACTTCATCGAGAGCAATGCGCTGAAGGTCATGAACCTGGATATCTGATCCAGCGCAGCCGCTAGCGTGGGCGCCGGCAACGGCGCCCACTTCTTATCCGTGCCACTCCCAGGTCCGCGATGTCCAGCCTCCCTGACGTACCGCTTTCCTCACCCTCCTCGTCTTCGCCGCCGCACGGTTCACCGGTCCTGGGTTTCGGACTGGATCTGCTGATCGGCATCGCCACACTGTTGTTCCTCAGTGTGCTGGGCGGTTTGGCGTGGGGCTTGTGGCGCGGTATTGAGGTTGGCATGCAGGCCGCCCGTGACGGCACCACGCCTGCGGCGACGGAAATGGCCAGTGCGCTGGGTGCGCCCGGCGCATTGGCGCAGATGTTGATTGCGCTGTTTTCCACCGGCGGTGCCGCGCTGCTGCTGTATTTCCTGCGCCGTCGCGCCAACGCGGCAGAACGCGCGCAGTCGCAGCAGGCATTACGCCGCGCTTCCACCTGGGGCTGGACCGCACTGGTCGCCGCCGGGGTTTTTATCGGCAGCAGCTTCATTGGCTGGGCGGCTAAGCAGATGGGCGTGGAACCGGTGCCCACCAACCTGCTGTTGATGCAGCAGGCATGGGCGCAATACCCGGTGTTTCTGGTGGCGTTCGCGGTGCTGCTGGCCCCTGCCTACGAAGAACTGCTGTTCCGCCGCGTGTTGTTCGGGCGGCTGTGGGCGGCTGGACGCCCGCTGCTGGGCATCGTGCTCAGCAGCATGGCATTTGCGCTGGTGCATGAAATCCCCGGCACCAGCCCCAACAGTTTTCCGGCAATGCTGCAGCTGTGGTTGATCTACGGCGGCATGGGCGCAGCTTTCGCCTGGGTTTACCGCAAGACCGGCACGTTATGGGCGGCGGTTATCGCTCATGCTGTGAACAATGCGGTTGCGTTGGCGGCGATGGTCCTGTTCGGCACGCAATAAAACGACCTGCGGTTGACGAAAAATTAAGCTAGACGCTCGCACACTGCAGATGTGAATCAGGGGAACGCGAATGAAAGCTGTCGGACTAGCCGTTGTTGCCGCGCTGTTGCTCAGCGCCTGTGCTACCACCACCTCCCCTACCGGGCGGCGCCAGGTGGTTGGCGGTGTTTCCCAGCAGCAGCTGGATCAGCTCGGCGCCCAGGCCTTCGCTGAAACCAAGGCCAAGCAGACCCTCAACCGCGATGCCAGGCAGAACGCCTACGTGCAGTGCGTGGTGAACGCGCTGGTGGCGCAGCTGCCGCCTCAATACCATGGCGTACGTTGGGAAACGGCCGTTTTCGTCGAAAAGGAACCCAACGCCTTCGCCCTGCCCGGCGGCAAGGTCGGGGTGAATACCGGCATCTTCAGCGTGGCCAAGAACCAGGATCAGCTGGCGGCGGTGATCGGCCATGAAATCGGCCATGTGATCTCGCGCCACCACGAAGAGCGCCTGACCCGCCAGCAGAGCACCCAGCTGGGCCTGGGCATTCTCGGCGCGCTGGCCGGCGCAGCCTACGGCGATACAGCCGCCAGCGCGGTCAATCAGTTCGGTGGAATGGGCGCACAGGGCCTCATTCTGTTGCCCGGCTCACGCACGCAGGAAAGTGAGGCTGACGTGGTGGGGCAACGTCTGATGGCACAGGCCGGCTTTGACCCCTCACAAGCGGTAAACCTATGGCAGAACATGATGGCTGCCAGTGGAAACCGTTCTCCCCAGTGGCTTTCCACCCATCCCGACCCTGCCAACCGCATCCGTGAATTACAGCGTGACACCCCTGCGTTGGAGCCTGTTTATCAGCAGGCGCGGCGTTCTGGTGTAGTCCCACGCTGTGGTTAGTTGTAGGGAAATGCTGCAGTACACCATCAGAAGTGATTTCTCCGTCAAATAATTTCTGATACGTTTGTGTGCTCGGTTTCGTTCCGACAGTTTGAATTTCTACCGCCACGGCGGCTCCTTCGAGGTGATACATGATCTTCCGCAGCCAAAAGCACGCCGTGCTCTCCATCCTCATCGCCACTGCATTGGGCGGTGTTGTCGTCGCTGACGCTGCGGCGCAGTCGCGCTCGTCCGAGCGTCGTGGCAACAAGGAAAGCGCCAAGGCTGAAGTGCTGTACCCGGAAGCGACCCGCGTCGACCCGAAGGGCAAGGCCTCCTCGAAGATGGGCAGCAAGCTCAACAAGCTGTTTGCTGCCTACAACAAGCAGGAATACGCGGAAACCCGCACCCTGGCCGATGAAATCATCGCCTCGCCCGATGCCAACGATTACGACAAGGCCGTGGCCAACCAGCTGGGTTCGCAGGGTGCCTACAACCTTGACGACAACGCCGCCGCCAAGCAGTACCTGCAGCAGGCCATCGCGCTGAACCAGCTGGACAACAACGGCCACTTCCAGGCGATGTTGATGCTGGCCCAGCTGCAGCTGCAGGACGACCAGCTCGTGGAAGGCCTGGCCAACCTGGACAAGTACTTCGCCGAGTCCAAGTCGAACAAGCCCGAAGAACTGATCATCAAGGGTCAGGCGCTGTACCAGAGCGAAAAGTACGCCGAGGCGATCCCGGTGCTGAAGGCGGCCATCGCTGCCTCGCCCGAGCCGAAGGACAACTGGAACCAGCTGTTGATGGCCTCCTACGCCGAATCCGGCCAGACCGGTGAAGCGGTCAAGGAAGCAGAAGCGCTGGCGGCCAAGAACCCGGCCGACAAGAAGGCCCAGCTCAACCTGGCCAGCATGTACATGCAGGCCGACCAGATGGACAAGGCTGCCGCAGTGATGGACAAGCTGCGCGCGGCTGGACAGCTCACCGAAGAGCGCGAATACAAGCAGCTGTATTCGATCTACGCCAACACCGACAACAAGGAACGGGACGTCATTGCGGTGATCAACGAGGGCATGTCGAAGGGCATCCTCAAGCCGGACTACCAGACTTACCTGGCGCTGGCCCAGTCGTACTACTACACCGAGCAGGTGCCGCAGGCGATTGAAGCCTGGAGGAACGCGGCCCCGCTGTCCAAGGACGGTGAAACGTACCTGAATCTGGCCCGTGTTTTGCATGCCGAAGGCCGTATTCCGGAAGCAAAGCAGGCCGCGCGTGATGCACTGGCAAAGGGCATCAAAAACCCTGCCGATGCAAACAAAATCATC
The DNA here is from genome assembly GCF_056756175.1 of Stenotrophomonas sp. STEN240. NCBI lineage: Bacteria > Pseudomonadati > Pseudomonadota > Gammaproteobacteria > Lysobacterales > Lysobacteraceae > Stenotrophomonas > Stenotrophomonas sp. STEN240. The sequence continues at coordinate 70,718 of NZ_JBRRBO010000005.1, forward strand.
AACCTGAAGTAAGCAGGAATAACGCCTGAACGGCTGCATTTTTGATGCGCAGCTGGTCAGGATTGGTATAAGCTTGGAGGTTCCTGCGGTGTCATGCACCGCTGAATCAGGGGCGGTTCCACACCACCGTCCCGACCCCACTAAAGAGTTCTTGGCGCATGACGGAACAACTGGTCTTCCACCACAGGTATGACACCCAGAAAGAAACGGGCCTGAGCTGGCCGCGTATCGCGGGTATCGCATTTGTAATCGCACTGCATCTCGCAGCCTTGATGATGCTTCTGATTCCGGCCGTTGCTCCCAAGGCAGCAGCGGAAAAGGAACGCAACGTCATGGTGACGCTGGTCGACGCACCGCCGCCGCCACCGCCGCCGCCGCCGCCGCCGCCGCCGCAGGACACCCCGCCGCCGCCGGTCAAGAACCTGGCGCCGCCGAAGGCTTCGCCGTTGCCGCCGCCGCCGGAAGCACCGGTGATCGACGTGCCGGAACCGCGTCCTAACGACGTGGTGACGCCGCCGGCTCCGCCTGCACCGCCGTCGCCGCCGGTTGACATCCAGGCCAGCGTGGACATCTCGTCCAAGGCCATGAACCCGCCGCGTTACCCGCCGGCTGCATTCCGTGCCGGTATCCAGGGCGAGGTCATCCTGATCATTGATGTCGATGCCAGCGGCAACGTCACCAATGTGTCTGTCGAGAAGTCCAGCCGTAACCGCGACCTCGACCGAGCTGCAATGGAAGCGGCGCGCAAGTGGAAGTTCAACCCCGCCCAGAGCGGTGGATCGAAGGCAGCTGGTCGCGTCCGCGTCCCGGTCAACTTTGCGCTGAGCTGATCCGCGTGGCGGCTTCGATCGCCGCCACCAGGTCAGGTCAACATTAGCTACACCCTTTAACACCACACACAACAAAGGTAAGCGTCATGCTGCAGGAAATTTTCATCGCCGCTGCTGCCGGGGGCAACGCAAACAACGCTCTCTCGCAGATGGGCTTCGAGCATCTGATCCACGAAATGACCACCAAGCCGGGCGACTTCGCCGTTTCCTGGGTTGTTCTGTTGACCCTGGTGATCATGTCGGCCATGTCCTGGTACTGGACCGTCATCAACATCTTCCGTACCGCTCGCCTGAAGTCGGCTGCTGATCGTGTGCCGTCGCAGTTCTGGGATGCCCCGAACGCACAGGACGCCATCCGCGCCATGGAAGAACAGCCGGCTTCGGAGCCGTTCTCCAAGATCGCACTGGACGCTGCCCAGGCTGCCGCTCACCACCAGCAGGCTGGTGCTTCGGAAACCCTGAGCCGTTCGGAGTTCGTTGACCGCGCCCTGCGTCAGGCCGTGACCCGCGAATCCAACAAGCTGCAGGGCGGCATGATCCTGCTGGCCACCGTCGGTGCAACCGCTCCGTTCGTGGGTCTGCTGGGTACCGTGTGGGGCATCTACGGCGCGCTGATCAAGATCGGTGCAACCGGTTCGGCCTCGATCGACGCCGTTGCCGGCCCGGTGGGTGAAGCACTGATCATGACCGCCATCGGTCTGTTCGTGGCTATCCCGGCCGTGTTCGCCTTCAACTTCTTCAGCAAGATCAACAGCGCGACTGTCAGCAAGTTCGACACCTTCGCTCACGATCTGCACGACTTCTTCGCCACCGGTTCGCGCGTTCGCTAATCCGGCAGCTTAAGTAAGTCTTCGCAACGATATAGACGGAGCCCGTTATGGCTTTCAGTAGTGGTAACAGCAGCGGCCCAATGGCCGAGATCAACGTCACTCCCCTCGTGGACGTGATGTTGGTGCTGCTGATCATCTTCATCATCACGGCTCCCCTGATGTCCCATAAGGTCAAGGTGGAGTTGCCGGAAGCCAACCTGATCCAGAATCCGGATACTGCGCCAGATCGCAAGAATCCGATTACGGTGGCGGTCAAGGAAGACGGCAAGCTCTACTGGAACGACGAAGAGGTCTCCAAGGAGACCTTGGAATCCCGTTTCGCGACCGCTGCCCAGCAGACCCCCCAGCCGCCCTTGAATCTGCGTGGTGACAAGACCACCAAGATGAAGGTGATCAACGAGGTCACCAAGATCGCACAGGGTCAGGGCATGCTGGACGTCGGTTTTGTTGCCACCAAAGACAAACAGGGGCAATAAGGCATGGCATTCAGTAGTGGTGGAAACAAGGGCCCAATGGCCGACATCAACGTCACGCCCCTCGTGGACGTGATGCTGGTCCTGCTGATCATCTTCATCGTTACCGCGCCGATCATGACGTATCCGATCGCCGTGGATCTGCCGCAGCGGGTTATCAACCCGCCGCCGCAGCTGCGCGAGCCGCCGCCGCCGATCGACCTGCGCGTCGATTCAAGCAACCAGGTTTTCTGGAACAACAGTCCAGTCAACGTGGGCGACCTGCAGCAGAAGATGGAAGAAGAAGTACAGAAGGATCCGACCAACCAGCCGGAACTTCGCATCGAAGCAAGCCCGGATTCGGAGTACGACGTCATGGCCAAGATCCTGGCCCAGGCGAAGAACGCTCAGATGAAGAAGATTGGCTTCGTGCAGTAAGCAATACTGCAACACCAAGTCATGACGCGACTGGAAAACGCCCTCCTTGTGGGGGCGTTTTTTTTTGCTGTTTTTTTATTGCTTTTTGCCAATGCGTTTGCCAGATACGGTCCTGGAAGCGGCGGGTGCTCCGGCGTAAGCGAAGGCAAAGGTGGCAGAAGTGCAGAAATGCAGAAGTGGCAAAGATGGCAGTAGCGGCAATGGCGGCAGAACAAATGCCGAAGCAGCAGATCAAGCCCCTCTCCCGTTTACGGGAGAGGGGTTGGGGTGAGGGCAGACCGGAGCAGCCGTTTTCAAACGACATCCGATTTTTCCGAAGCCACAAACAGCAGCCCGCAAACCGAGCATTCAGCACTCCCTGCGCTGCTGCCTGGTCACGCGCTTGCCAAAGAAATCGAGCCGGATTCCCAAGCCAGTCCAACGCAGACAGATCTCTGGAAATCCTACGCAGCACCCACTTATCCACAACACATTGTGGATAGCTCAGAGCCGCCGGCGCCGATCACCAACCGCCGGAAAGGCCTGTGGATTACTGCACAACGCTCCACGTGAAAGCCTTCCATTTGAGGTAGACGATCACGGCGAACCCGCACCCTCGGTTGTGGATATCTTCACTGGCATCACTGCTGCTGCGTCATAGCCGCCCTGCCCCACCCTGCGGTCGCGTACATGTGGATAAGCCAACACGGAGTGCCCGCCCGGACTCTTCCGGCTCGTGATGGAGCGGGCAATCCACCGCCTGAATCCCAGAGGTTCCGCATCAGAAACGGCATTTTCGCACCGGCTTACAAACGCCCGAAAGCGCAGCCTGAAAGTTCCAGAAATCTATAAATCGGCGAAGAAGGCCGAACATAAGCGGCGTATAGCCGACATTGATTCGGAATTACTTCATCACTTGCCAAGCCGAGCCTGCACATGCCGGGATTACCAGCAGGACGTCAGTCGCTACAGGCCGATTGCATGGGTGCGATGGAAGGTGGTCGTACGCACCCATGAAGCCGCCGTGCTGCCTGTGGATAAGGTTGCCGTGCACATGCCGCAGGGCCAGATTTGGCAAGCTGCGGGCGTGACTCGAATGCCGCTATTTAGCTTATCCACACTGCTGAGCAGTTCAGTCAATGCCCTACGAAATGCTGTGGAAACGTATGTGGATAAGTGTGTGGATGCAATTTCATCCCTACCCTGCCAGCGCGGCCGCCGGGTCGTAGCGGTTGCCGTCGCGGAGTAGCGCGCGCCAAGGGCGTTGGGGGAACGCAGCGCTGTTTCCTGGCCTTGGCTGTGCCACAGGCGAACCTGGACCGGCTTAGCTGCTCAGGTTCTCGGCTTCGGCAATGGCTGCCAGATAGCCTGCCACGCTCGCTTCCAGCCCGGTATACAGGGCTTCGCTGATCAAGGCGTGGCCGATGGAGACTTCCAGCACATTGGGGACGTGGGCGAGGAACGCGCTCAGGTTGGCCTGCGACAGGTCGTGGCCGGCGTTGACGCCCAGCCCCGCTGCCTGCGCGCGGCGCGCCGCGTCGGCAAACACGGCCAACGACTCCCAGGGATCGCCGGCAGCATGCGCTTCGGCGTAGGGGCCTGTGTATAACTCGACGCGATCGGCACCCAGCACAGCGGCCTGGGCGATATCCGGATTGCCCGCATCAACGAACAGGCTGACCCGGCAGCCATAGGACTTCAGCGTAGCGATCAGCGGCCGCAGGCGTGCGCCATCGCGGTCGAAATCGAAGCCATGATCGGAGGTCAGCTGGCCATCGCTGTCGGGCACCAGCGTGGCCTGTGCCGGACGGGTCTGTTCGCACAGTTCGAGCAGGCCGGGATAGCCCTCGCGCGGCGGCGCGAACGGGTTGCCCTCGATGTTGAACTCGACGCCGTGTTGCTGGGTAAGCGCGGACAGCATCAGCACGTCGGCGGCGCGGATATGCCGCTGGTCCGGGCGCGGGTGCACGGTGATGCCGTGCGCGCCGGCACGCAGGCAGGTCATTGCCGCGCGAACCACATCCGGATCATTGCCGCCGCGCGAATTGCGCAGCACGGCAATCTTGTTGACGTTGACGCTGAGCACGGTCATGACTGTGGCAGCTCACGGTCGCCGGCAGCAGGGCTTGCCGGCGCTGGCGTGACCGCCGGTGCAGGCGCTGCCGTGGCGGGCTCGGCAGCGGGGCGCAGCTGCGCGCGCAGGGCCTGCAGTTCGGCGGCATGCAGCGGCCGCGGCACGGTGTTCATGCCACCAAAGCGGGCCACGTACAGGCCTTTGGCCCACAGCAACAGGAACACCAACGCCGCAAGCAGGGCCAGGACCAGCAGCCAGCTGTGGGTGGTGGAGAAGGCGAGCAGGAACGCCCCCAGCGCAAGCAATAGAAACAGCCAGTACATGACGATCTCCCCATCAGAGGTGTGCAGTGTAACGGCGTGGGCTGTGCCGATTCCACGCCGTCCCGCCCGCGTGGCCGCTGTACCTGCGAATGGGTAAAACGGGTGAAACGGTGGACAAGCCGCCTGCCCGGCCGCGCACGGCTGCAACGCCGGACGTGGGCGGTTGCGCTGCCGGGGTTACAGCAGCGGCGAGGCCAGCCGCGCGAAGGCTTCGGGCAGGCGCTTGCGCCACAGCGAGCGGTCGCGGATGGGCTGCACTTCTTCGGCGCTGTCGAACTCGGCCTGCAGGATGGCCTCCAGTTCGCCGGTGAGCTTGCGGTCGGTGTACATCATCGACAGCTCGAAATTCAGGCGGAAGCTGCGGTGATCGAAGTTGGCGGTGCCGACGATGCAGGTGTCGTCGTCGGCGATGAAGGCCTTGCTGTGCAACATGCGCGGGCCGTATTCGAAGATGCGCACACCCGCTTCCAGCAGCTCATCGAAGTAGGAGCGCGCGGCCAGGGTGACGAACCGGGAGTCGCTCTGCTTGGGCACCATCAGGCGTGTGTCCAGCCCACCGAGCGCGGCCGAGGTCAGGGCCATGCGCGCGGCCTCGCCGGGCACGAAGTACGGAGTGACAAGCCAGACCCGGCGCTTGGCTTCCTGGATGGCGGCCACATGCAGGCGGTGGATCGGCTCCCAGGCCGAGTCCGGGCCGGATACCAGCACCTGCGCATCAATGCTGCCCTGCGCGCGGCTGGGTACATCGGCCGGGAACAGGTCGGCGCGCTCGAATGCCTCCGGGCCCTGCTCGGTGGCATAGATCCAATCCTCCAGGAACACCAGCTGCAGGCTGAGGACAACCTGGCCGCGGATGCGCATATGCAGATCGCGATAGGCATTGGGGTTGCGGCTGTCGTCTTCCTCGTCGGTGACATTGATGCCGCCGGTAAAGGCCACCTCGCCATCGACCACCACCAGCTTGCGGTGGGTACGCATGTTCAACCACGGCCGCTTCAGCGGCTTGAGCAGCTGGCGCGGATGGAACCAGGCGACCTCCGCGCCGGCATCAAGCAGCGGCTGCAGGAAACGCTTGCGGATCTTGGACGAGCCCACCGCATCAAGCAGCAGGCGCACCTTGATGCCAGCGCGCGCGCGTTCCACCAGTGCATCGCGCATGGCGGTGCCGGCGTGGTCCGGCTCGAAGATGTAGTACTCCAGGTTGACGTGGCGGCGCGCTTTGCCGATGGCGTCGATGATCGCCGCATAGGTGGCCGCGCCATCCAGCAGCCAGTCGACATCGGTGGCGGTGCTCGGGGACAGGCCGGTGGTGGCCTGCCCTACCCGTGACAGTTCGGTGCAGTTGGCATCGGGCGGGCATACCGCGTCATAGGTGCTCATGCCCTCGCGGGAGCGGCCACGGCGCAGGCGTTGGCGCACGATTTTCTGTGGCCCGATCAGGTAGAACACGAACAGTCCGATATACGGCAGCGCGGCCAGCGACAGGATCCAGCTCAGCGTCGCCACCGGCTCGCGCTTCTGCAGCACGATGTAACAGGCCAGCACGAGCAGATAGGTGAGGTAGGCGGCGGCCAGGATCTGGGCGACGTAGGGAATGCTGGACAGACTTGTCCACAGGTCTTGGAGGGCTTCGCGCATCCGCCGATTCTAGCCATGCCGAGGACGACCGGGGCCCTGGTTGTTCTTGCGGGCTTGTGGGAGCGGCGTAAGCCGCGAAGCCAGGGATCTATCCGGCTTCAAAAAGCCCGGAGCAGGCGAGGCACCGGGCATGTACAGCGCGCGGCGGGAATGTCAGCTTCGCGGCTGACGCCGCTCCTACATGTGAGCCTCTGCGCAGCCTGCGGGCATCCGCCGACCAGCCGCTGTTTTGTAGGAGCGGCGTCAGCCGCGAAACCAGGGAACTATCCGGCTTCAAAAAGCCCGGACCAGCCGAGGCACCGGGCATGTACAGCGCGCGGCGGGAATGCCAGCTTCGCGGCTTACGCCGCTCCCACAAGCACACCTCTGCGCAGCCTGCGGACATTGGCCGCCCAGCCGCTGTTTTGTAGGAGCGGCGTAAGCCGCGAAGCCGGGGATCTATCCGGCTTCAAAAGCCCGGACCAGGCGAGGCACCGGCCATGTACAGGGCGCGGCGGCAATGCCAGCTTCGCGGCTTACGCCGCTCCCACAAGCCTCGCTGTTGTTTGTGCGTTGCATCAATTACTACATAAGTGTAATATACCGGGATGGACAAACCCCTTCCCGCCGCCGGCGGCTATGCCAGCATCGACCAGAAGCTGGCGATCAGCAGCCGGCGCCATCCCGGCTTTCCGCGTGACCAAGCCATGCTGGCGCGGCTGATCAAGCTGGTGCACAAGCTGTTCTGCGACCACGGCAACCAGCTGATGCGCGATTACGGTATCTCCCACCCGGAGTACAACGTGCTGATGATGCTGGATGGCTCCGAGCAAGGCCTGAGCCCGTCGGAGATCAGCGAGGCGGCCAGCGAGAAGTCGTCCAATGTCACCCGCCTGATCGACCAGCTGCTGGCCAAGGACCTGGTCAGCCGCGAACCCAGCGCCGAGGACCGGCGCAAGCTGGTGGTGCGGTTGAGCCCGGCCGGTGAACAACTGATCGAGCAGGTGATGCCGGCGGTGATCCAGCAGCTGCAGCGGTTCTTCAGTGGCGTCGAGCCGGAAGAACTGCGCCACACCGAAACCGTGCTGACCCGCATCCTGATCGGGCTGGAACAGCAGCCATGAGCACCCGCCCGGCTGAGCACGCGCCGGACGCGCAGAAGTCTCCTGACACGAAGTCCCCCAACACCTTGCTGCATACCTTCGCCCAGGCCATGAGCGGCGAACGCGCGGTGTGGGCCTACATCGGCAAGGTGCTGGTGGCCCTGTACCTGTCCGGCTGGATCGCGATGCGGCTGGGCATGAGCTCGCCCGGCACCGCGATGATCACCGTGCTGGTGGTGATGAACCGCAATACCGGCATGGTGCTGGCCAAGGCGTTCTACCGTGGCGTAGGCACCGTGGTGGGCTGCGCGATGGCGGTGCTGATGGTGTCGGTGTTTCCGCAGAGCCCGGTGGCGCTGGTAACGGTGATGGCGCTGTGGGCCGGCTTCTGTGCCGGCGGCTCGGTGTGGAGCCGTGGCATGGCCTCGTATGGCTTTGTGCTGTCCGGCTACACCGTGGCGATGATCGTGTTTCCGGTGCTCAACCACCCGCAGAACATCCTCAACAGCGCGCTGGAACGCACCGGCGAGGTGCTGCTGGGCATGGCAGTGACCAGCGTGGTGTTCGACGTGCTGTGGCCCAACCGCCTGCGCGCCGGCCTGCGTGCGGCCGATGACGGCAACCTCAATGACTTTCTCGGCTTCGTCGCCGATGCCATCGGCGGCCGGCTGCAGGGCTTCGAGGTGATCGAGCGCACCCAGAGCCGCGTGGTGCAGGGCGCAATCCAGTTCGAGGATCTGCGTGCCATGGCCTGGTTCGATGACCCGATCCTGCGCAGCAGCAACGGCCAGCTCAAGCTGATCAACCAGCACTTCATGGCAGCCACATCGCGCTTCCAGGCGCTGCACCACCATATCGATAGGCTGCGCCGCAGCAAGGATGAAGCCCTGGTCGCGGCGATCCGGGCAAGCCTGAAACCGCTATCGCAGCTGCTGGACGACAGCACTCTGCGCGATGACGTGCCGGCGTTGGCCAAGGCCTTGCAGCATTGGTGTGGACAACTTGATGGAGTGTTTGCCCGCGAACGGCGCGCGCTACCGGTAGACCTGCAGGCCGGCTTCGACGCCAGCACCTTGCTGGTGCGCCGTTTCGCCGAGGAGTTGCAGGCCTATCTCGGCGCCAAAGCGCGAATGGAAACCGGCCATGGGCGCCTGCGCGTGGGCGCACCACGGCTTAGCAAGGTGCGTTTCAGCCGCGCCAACGACTGGTATGCGATTGCCCTGGCGGCCGTGCGCTGCTTCGTGGTGATGCTGGCCTTGTCGCTGCTGTGGTTGAGCAGCAGCTGGAACCAGGGCGGCCTGGCGGTGTTCGGCATGGCCGCGCTGGTGGCGATGTCTTCGGCTGCACCGGATCCGCTATGGGTGGTGCGTCGCGCCACCATCGGCCATGTGATCGCGCCGTTCTTCGCTCTGCCAGGCTTCGTTGTGATGGCACTGGCCAGCGACTTTCCGATGCTGGTGCTGTTGACCCTGCCGTCGATGATCGCCTCGTTGTACATCTCCACCCGGCCGCGCTTCGCGGTGATTGGCATGGCGTTGAACGTTGGCATCCTGGTGTCGTGGAACATGGGCCCGCATTTCCATCCCAGCGCGCAGACCTACCTGGACAACTCGTTGACGCTGGCAGTCGGCGCCTTCATCGCAACCGGCGTGTTCATGCTGGTGCCAGGCCTGCCCGGCAGCAAACAGCGCCAGCGGCGCCTGCTGGAGCGCCTGCGCGCACAGGTGCAGCTGGCGGTGACAGCGCCCCTGCCCGGCCTGTTGCCGAAGTTCGAGAGCGTCAGCCGCGAACTGTTCCAGCAGGTAGCCAGCCGCACCACGCCGGGCAGCCGGCCGTCACGGCAGCTGTTCGAATGGGCCTTGCTGGTCCACGAAACCGGGCATTGCGCGATCGACCTGCGCCACGACCTGGCCGAGCAACAACTGCCTGCCACGCTGCGCACCCTGATCGAACAGGCACTGGCACAACTGGGCCAGCTCTACCGCGAACCGCAAGCACGCACCCTGCGTGATGCCAAGGCCAGCGTGCGTGCCGCACTGAGCGAACTGGCCGGCCCACAGCCGCAGGCGCTGCGCGCGGTGCGCGATCACCTCTACCTGCTGCAGATGAGTCTGGATGACAGCGCCTCGGTGCTGGCCGCCTATGTGCAACGTTCCCGCCGCCAGCAACGCCTGAAGGAGGCCCGTCATGCCGTTTGAAGTTTCCATGGGCGGTATCTATTTCCCCGGCGCGCTGGTGCTGGTGGTGCTGCTGCTGCCGTTGTTCGGCCTGCTCGATTACGGCCTGGGCCGGGTTGGTCTGTACCGCCGCGCGCTGCACCCCTCGCTGGTGCGGGTGGCCTTGTTTGCCAGCATTTACTGCATGGCGCTGTTGTTGCTCCTGCCACACTTTTCTGATTGAGGATGTACCGATGAAAACCGCCAGCCTGATACGAGGTGGTGTCACCAGCGTGGTGGTGCTGCTTGCCGCAGTGCTTGCCTACGTGGTCTGGCACCAATACATGCTTACGCCATGGACGCGCGATGCACGCCTGCGTGCCGAAGTGGTGCGTCTTGCGCCGGATGTGTCCGGCCTGGTCACCGAGGTGGCCGTGCATGACAACCAACTGGTCAAGAAGGGCGAGCTGCTGTTCGTCATCGACCGTGACCGCTATGCCCTGGCGGTGGCCAAGGCCGAGGCCGATCTGCAGGCCGCTGAAGCCGCTGCACGTGCGGCGGGCGCCTCGATTTCCGCCGCCAGTGCCGGTGCCAACGCCAGCCAGGCCGAGTTCCAGATGCGCCAGGAGCAGGCACAGCGTCGCGCCCAGCTCGACGGCATCGTCTCGCGCGAATCGCAGGCCGATGCCCGTGCGGTAGCGCAGGCCGCACAGGCCAGCTGGAAGCAGGCACAGGCCAGCGCGCATGCCGCCAGCGCTGGCAGCCAGCAGGCCAGCGCGGCCCTGCAGCAGGCGCGCGTCATCCTGCAGCAGGCACAGCTGGAGCTGGCACGCACCGAAGTACGCGCAAGCGCCGACGGCACCATCACCAACCTCGACGTGCGCGTGGGCGACTACGCCGCCGCCGGCCAGGCGCGGATGGCGCTGGTCGCCAGCGAAGGCATGTGGGTCTACGGCTACTTCGAGGAAACCAAGCTGCCGAAGATCCATCGCGGCGACCTTGTGGATATCCGCCTGATGGCCGGCGGCCTGCACCTGCGGGGCAAGGTCGAAGGCATTGCCACCGGTGTGGCTGATGCAGCCGGCCCTACCGGCAGCAATCTGCTGGCCGAGGTCGAACCTACTTTCAACTGGGTGCGGCTGGCACAACGCGTGCCGGTGCGGGTGAGCATCGACCCGGCCTCGGTACCGGCCGATGCCGTGCTCAGCGCCGGCATGAGCGCCACCCTGGTGATCAAGCCCAAGGCTGGCTGAAGCGCGCGCTGGATGAATGCGGCTTGTCGCAGATCCTGCGACCAAGCCGCGTTAGCGTAGGCATATGCCTACCCCGATCAAGGGCCGCGGTGCCAGCACCCACCTGCCCGGCCGTTTCGAAACCCAGACCAGCGAAGCTGTCGATGACGGCTGGGCGGTCGATGAGAGCGAGGAATTCGCCGAGGCCAGGCTGCGCACCGACGTGCGCCCGGAAACCGCGCGCAGCATCATCAGCCGCAACAACTCGCCGGACGTGGGCTTCAGCCAATCGGTCAATCCCTACCGTGGCTGCGAGCATGGTTGCTCGTATTGTTTCGCGCGGCCGACGCATGCCTATCTGAACCTGTCGCCGGGCCTGGATTTTGAAACCAAGATCTTCGCCAAGACCAATGCGGCTGAAGTGTTGCGGCGCGAGCTGTCCAAGCCTGGCTACGTGCCGCAGCCGATAGCGCTGGGTATCAACACCGACGCCTACCAGCCCATCGAACGCAAGCTGGGCATCACCCGCCAGCTGATCGAGGTAATGCAGGAAACCAGGCATCCGTTCTCGCTGATCACCAAGAACGCGCTGGTCGAGCGCGACATGGATCTGCTCGCGCCTTTGGCAGAGCAGCAGCTGGTCAGCGTGCACTTCTCGGTGACTTCGCTGGACCCGCATCTGTCGGCCAAACTCGAACCGCGTGCGTCGGCACCGCATGCACGGCTGCGTGCGATGCGCAGGTTGAGCGATGCCGGTATTCCGGTAGGCGTGATGGTGGCGCCGGTGATTCCATGGATCAACGACGCCGAACTGGAAGCGGTGCTGGAAGCCTCACGCGAGGCCGGCGCCAGCAGCGCCGGTTATGTGCTGCTGCGTCTGCCCTACGAAGTGGCACCGCTGTTCCGCGACTGGTTGGACGCGCATTACCCACAGCGCGCGGAGCATGTGATGAGCACCATCAACCAACTGCGCGGCGGCAAGGATTACGACAGCCAGTTCGGCAAGCGCATGCGCGGCGAAGGTGTGTATGCCGACCTGCTGGCAAACCGCTTCAAACTTGCCAGCAAGCGGCTGGGCTTCAACGCATCGCGTCAGCAATGGCCATGGCTGGACTGCAGCAAATTCATCGCCCCGCTGCCACCGAAGAAGCCATCGCTGCAGGGCGAGTTGTTCTAGGCGCGCAACTGTAGTGCCGAGCCATGCTCGGCAGCACGCGATGTCAGTTGTGGGAGCGGCGTAAGCCGCGAAGCCGGCAGCAATGAAACTGCAGGGCATCACCACCCCGGATGGATTGCCAGCGTCGCGGCTTACGCCGCTCCTACATGGGGTTTACGGGTAAAGCTTCAGCCGAGCATGGCTCGGCTCTACCGGTGAGGCGGGCAATCCCTGTGAGTGATAGGGATCAGCCACCATCCCCATACAAGCGCTGCGCCGACTGGAACAATATCCAACTCGTCGCAATGAACTTATCCCCACCCTGCGGGCGATTACCGCGATGGGTGTGGGTGAAGGCTGTCGGTGCAATCAACAGGCTACCGGTACGCGGCACCACCTTGCGTTGCTGGAACAGAAACTCGGTCTCGCCGTCTTCGAAGCCATCGTTGAGATACAGCGTCCATAGCAGATGGCGGTGCAGGGTTTCGCCGCCCGGGTCGCGCGGGAACAGTTCGCAGTGCCAATACGGATAGCCGCCCTCGCCCGCTGTATACCACTGCAGGTTGATCGCGCCGGGTCGCAGGCAGGTGCGCGCGAGTTCGGATAGCGCGGCATCGTCCATCCCTTGGAAATCATCCGCACCCAGTCGCCGCGCCTGGCCTTCCGCGTCGGGCACCTGCAGCATCAACGGCGAAATCAAAACCTGTGGGTAACGCCGCAGGTAATGCAGCATGCCGTTGAAAACGGCATGCTGCAGGCGCTGTTCGACATCGCGCCAACCGTCGTTGCCGCTGATGCGCAGGTCGTGGCTGCGCTTGAGTTCTGGGAATACGCCGCTGCCGACCTGGCCGGGCGTGAGCTGTGTACTGCGGCGCAGGCGTTCGACGATGGCTGCACAATCGGCAGCGGTCAGTACGTTGTCGTAGACCTCGATGAAGTCGGGCACGCTCATTGCGTGGTCTCCGCCAGCCGTGAGGAATGCGAGGCCAGCATCTGCCATTGGCCGTCGCGCAGCAGCCAGACGCGGGTGAAGCGGAACCTGCCCTCCCAGGGTTTGCCATCGCTGATGGCGGCCTGCACGCTGGTACCGGTGATCACCGCGGTATCGCCATGCTGACGAATCTGCACGTCTTCGTTGTCGATGCGGGTATTGCGGCGCTGACGTGTTGCCAGTTCCTGCAGGTAGTCGGCCTTGTGCTGCACACGGCCATCGGAATGGGTGAGCAGCCAGTCGTCGGCCAGCAAGGGCGCCAGTGCCTTGGCATCGCCATGCAGGCGCAGCTGGTTCCAGGCCGCGTCGGCCTGTTCCAGCGTTGTGGATGTTTGTGCCCAGGCCCAGCTGGGAGCCAGCAGCATCAACAGCATGATGAATCCGCGCATCGACGGTATCTCCGGAGAGCTACCGCCGATGGTGGCGCGAACCGCCCCGCATGTGTAGTGCCGAGCCATGCTCGGCAAGGGGCCTTACCAAGCAATGCCAGTTTGGTTTACCGGGAAAGCCCCTGCCGAGCATGGCTCGGCACTACGCACAGCCGTAGCCCGGGTAAGCGCCGTGCCCCCGGGGCTTTGCGCGAAACAGGAGCGGTTGCTCAGGCGTCGTGGTCGCGGTGGTAGCGGGTGGCTTCGGCGACTTCGTTCTTCGAGCCGAGGAACACCGGCACGCGCTGGTGCAACTGGGTCGGGGCGATGTCGAGGATGCGCTCGCGGCCATCGGTGGCGGCGCCGCCGGCCTGCTCCACCAGCAGCGCCATCGGGTTGGCTTCGTACATCAGGCGCAGCTTGCCGGCCTTGGACGGGTCCTTCTTGTCCCACGGGTAGATGAAGATGCCGCCGCGGGTCAGGATGCGATGCACGTCGGCCACCATCGAGGCGATCCAGCGCATGTTGAAGTCCTTGGCGCGCACGCCTTCCTTGCCGGCCAGCAGATCGGCCACATAGCCCTGCATCGGCGCCTCCCAATGGCGCTGGTTGGACATGTTGATGGCGAATTCCTTGGTGTCCGCCGGCACCTGCATGCCGCGCTGGGTCAGCACGAACTCGCCGGTTTCACGGTCCAGGGTGAAGGCGTGGGTGCCGTGGCCGACGGTCAGGATCAGCATGGTGCTGGGCCCGTAGATGCAGTAACCGGCAGCCACCTGCTGGGTGCCCGGCTGCAGGAAGTGCTCGTCGCCCGGGTTATCCACACCCTTGGGCGCACGCAGTACCGAGAAGATGGTGCCGACCGAGACGTTGACGTCGATGTTGGAGCTGCCATCCAGCGGGTCGAACAGCAGCAGGAAGTCGCCCTGTGGATATTCCGATGGCACCAGCTGGCTGTGGTCCATTTCCTCGGAGGCACAGGCGGCCAGGTGGCCGCCCCAGGCGTTGGCTTCGAGCAGGATCTCGTTGGAGATCACATCGAGCTTCTTCTGCGCCTCGCCCTGCACGTTGCCGGTGCCGGCATCACCCAGTACGCCGCCCAGGGCGCCCTTGCTGACGGCGATCGAGATGCTGGTGCAGGCGCGGGCGACGACGGCCACCAGTTGGCGCAGGTCGGCGTTGATGCGCTTGGCATGCTGTTCTTCGATCAGGAAACGGGTCAGCGACGTACGGGACATGGACGGGAGCTACCTTCAGACGAAAGGGCGGCTATTGTCGCGGCTGGGCCCTTTTTTTACGAGCCATGGCCAGACTTTGTCTTTCTGTGGACAAATATGGACAGCCGCCAGCAGCCGCTGCGTTGCGCCACTGGGCCGACGGAGAAAATCCCCGGCATGGCTGGCGCAGCAGGGTTATCCACAAGCGATTGGGGATAACTCCATCTGCGAATGAGATGTGGATAAGTCCGTGGGTATTGGCTTTATCCACAGGCTTCGTACCATTCAGGGCCTTGCTGGAGAACACGATGGATTGGAATCAGGCCATACACGGTTTGTTGACTGCCTTGGGCATCGGCCTGCTGATCGGTGCGGTGCGCGAGCGCCAGCACGGTGGCCGCACCAGCCTGCAGGCGGGCGTGCGCACGCACGCGTTGGCCGCCTTGCTGGGCGCGGCCGGGCTGATGCTGGGCCAAGCGGTGTTCGTGGTGGCCCTGCTGGCCGTAGCGGCGCTCGCCTGGACCAGCTATCGCGTGACCTCGCGTGAGGATCCCGGTCTGACCGGTGAGATCGCCCTGTTGATAACCGTGCTGCTGGGCGGCCTTGGCATGCAACAGCAGGCCTTGGCTGCGGCACTGGGCGTGGTGGTGGCCATCCTGCTGTGGGCCAAGGCGCCATTGGCGCGGCTGAGCCGGGAAGTGATCAGCGATCAGGAAGTACGTGACGCCCTGCTGCTGGCGGCCTGCGCGCTGGTGGTGCTGCCGATGCTGCCTGACCGTGCGGTTGACCCCTGGGGCGTGCTGGTGCCGTCCAAGCTGTGGCAGATCGTAGTGCTGGTGATGGGCGTGGGCATGCTCGGTCACATCGCCTTGCGGGCGGTGGGCGCGCGCTGGGGCTTGCCGGTGGCCGGGTTCTTTTCCGGCTTTGCCTCCTCCACCGCGGCAGTGGCCGGGTTTGGCCGCGGCAGCCGTGGCGCGCCGGGGTTGGTGATGCCTTCAGTGGCTGCGGCCTTGTTGGCCAACCTTGCATCGTTGCTGCTGTTTGCGGCGGTTATCGGTACCAGTTCGCCGACATTGCTGAAAGTTTCGGCGTGGCCGCTGGCGGCAGCGGCACTGGTGCTGCTGCTGTGTTCGGCGTTGGGGCTGCGCCATGTAGCCGATGAAGCAGTGCCGCAGGGGCCAACCGCGAAGGCCTTCCAGCTCAAGCACGCCTTGTTGATCGCGCTGGTGATTGCGGTGGTGCTGCTGTTGTCCGAAGGGCTGCGACAGCTGTTCGGACAGGCCGGCGCCTTGGCCGGGGCGACGATTGCCGCTCTGGGGGAGCTGCATGCGGCGGCAGCCAGCATTGCCGGGCTGACCGCCTCGGGTGGCCTGGAGTTGGCGCAGGCGCGCTGGGGCGTGGTGGCCTTGCTGGCCTCGGCGTCGTTGGCCAAGTCGGTGCTGGCGTTTGCCAGTGGTGGCGGGCGTTATGGTGCCGGTGTGGCCTTTGGGCTGGGGGCGATGGTGGCGGCTGCGGTGGTGGTTACCTGGGTGGTGCCGGGCTAGCTGTGGATATCCCTAGGGGTTGTGGATAAGGCTGGGGGCAACTGCAACTGCAACTGCAACTGCAGTTGCAGTTGCAGTTGCAGTTGCAAGAGCACCCCTCCCCAACCCTCCCCTTGCCTGCGGCAAAGGGAGGGGGCAAAGCTGCGGTTGCGCAAGATAGTGCCGGCTGCAGGAACCGCCCCCTCCCTTTGCCGGAGGCAAGGGGAGGGTTGGGGAGGGGTGCTTTAAAGCTTTAGAGCTCTTACTCCACAGCCTTATCCACAACCCTAAAACCACAAAAAAGCCCGGGTTTCCCCGGGCTTTTTCAACACATCAGCAGCAACGATGAATCAGCCGCGGCTGACTTCGTAAACCGCCTTGGCCACGTAGTCCAGGTTGTTCTGGCTCAGTGCGGCCACGCAGATGCGGCCAGTGCCGACGGCGTAGATGCCGTAGTCGTCACGCAGCGTGTCTACCTGTGCCTTGCTCAGGCCCGAGTAGGAGAACATGCCGGCCTGCTGCTGGATGAAGCCGAACTCCGGCGCGCCCAGGGCGGCCAGCTTCTGCACCATGCCCGCACGCAGGGCGTGGATGCGCTCACGCATTTCGGTCAGCTCGGCTTCCCACACGCCACGCAGCTCGCCGCTGCCCAGCACGCCGGCCACCAGGGCGGCACCATGAGTGGACGGGCTGGAGTAGATGGTGCGGATGATGCGCTTGACCTGCGACTGCACGGCCTTGGTCGAGGTTGCATCCGGGCCCACCACCGACAACGCACCCACGCGCTCGCCGTACAGCGAGAACGACTTGGAGTACGAGTTGGCGACGATGAAGCTGTCGATGCCGGCCTCGGCGACGATGCGTACGGCCTGGCCGTCCTGCTCGATGCCCTTGTCGAAGCCCTGGTAGGCCATGTCGATGAAGGGGAACAGCTGGCGGTCCTTCAGCAGCGCGGCAACCTGCTTCCACTGCTCGGTGCTCAGGTCGGCGCCGGTCGGGTTGTGGCAGCAGGCGTGCAGCAGCACCACGGTGCCCGGCTGCAGCTTCTGCAGGTCGGCCAGCATGCCGGCGAAATCCAGGCCGTGCGCGGCGTTGTCGTAATAGGAGTAGTCGACCACGTCAAAACCGGCGGCGCCGAACACGGCGCGATGGTTTTCCCAGCTCGGGTTGCTGATGGCGATGGTGGCGTGCGGCAGCAGGCGCTTGAGCAGGTCGGCACCGACGCGCAGCGCACCGCTGCCGCCAACGGTCTGCGAGGTGGCAACGCGGCCAGCGGCCAGCAGATCCGAGCCTTCGCCGAATACCAGCTTCTGGGTGGCCTGGGTGTAGGCCGGCAGGCCGTCGATGGGCAGGTAACCGCGCGGTTTGGCCTCGGCGGCAAGCGTCTGCTCGATCTGCTTGACGGCGCGCAGCAGCGGAATACGGCCGCTCTCGTCGTAGTAGATGCCCACGCCAAGATTGACCTTGGTGGTGCGGCTGTCAGCGTTGTAAGCCTCGGTCAGACCCAGAATCGGGTCACCAGGAACCTGTTCGACGTTTGCAAAGAAGGACACGGCGATACTCGTATCAGTGGCGGGGAGTGGGGGCGTTCGGCGCGGCGATGCAGCAAAAGCGCGCTCAGAACCGCATTATCGTAACAGGGCTGGAGCCCCGTGGCCGTAGGGTTTCAGCTGGAACTTCAGCGCGTGGGGCGATGACGCTGCCTCTGCGGATCGGAGATGATGGCTGGATGCGTACTTGTAATCGGTTTTTTGCGTTTTCCGGGCTGATGCTGGCGTTGCCGGCGCTGGCCGACGAGTTGCCCACCCCAACGCTGGATCGGGTGCAGGTCCAGGCGGCCAAGGTCCACGCGGTGGATGATTTCGACCTGCCCGCCTCCAGCACCACGCTGGCTGTGGATGCCGACGGCAATGGCCGTGGCGCGCAGCTTTCCGAAGTGCTGGGCGCAGTGCCCGGCTTGCTGGCACGTGACCGGCAGAATTATGCACAGGACACCCAGCTGTCCCTGCGTGGCTTTGGGGCGCGCTCCACCTTCGGCGTGCGCGGCGTGCGGCTGCTGGTCGACGGGGTGCCGGCGACCATGCCCGATGGCCAGGGCCAGCTGTCCCACTTCAACGTGTTTGGCGCGGAGCGGGTGGAAGTGCTGCGCGGGCCGTTCTCGGCGCTGTACGGCAACTCCTCCGGTGGCGTGCTGCAGTTGTGGAGCGCGGACGGGCAGGAAGGCGATCCGTGGCGGCTGCGCAGCAGCTACGGCAGCAACAACAGCTCCAGCACCGGCGTGCAGCTCAAGGGCTTGGCCGGGGCAATGCACTACAACGTGGCGGCCAACCACTTCCGTACCGACGGCTGGCGTGAGCACAGCGCGGCCCGGCGGGAATCGGTGAATGCGCGTCTGGGCTTCGAGCTGGCGGTCGGCCAGCGGCTGGAGCTGCTGTTCAACGGCTTTGATGCGCCACATGCACAGGACCCGCTGGGCCTGAGCCGCGAGCAGGTGCGCGACAACCCGCGCCAGGCCACGGCGGTCGCCACGCAATACAACACCCGCAAATCGGTGCGGCAGAACCAGGCTGGTGCGGTCTACAGCGCGGAGCGTGGCGCGCAGACCTGGCGGCTGATGGGCTATGCCGGCCAGCGCGCGGTGGAACAGTTCCTGGCGATTCCACCGGGGCCGCAGAACAGTCCGCTGCATTCGGGCGGGGTGATCGACCTGGACAGCGATTACGGCGGCCTGGACGCGCGCTGGGCCCTGCACGGGCAATTGGCCGGCAAGCCGCTGGAACTGGTGATCGGCGCCAATGCCGACCGCCAGCAACAACACCGCAGCGGTTACGAGAACTTCGTCGGCAGCACGCTGGGCATCAAGGGCCGGCTGCGCCGCGATCAGCAGGACCGGGTACAGAACTTCGACCAGTTCGCGCAGTCCTGGTGGCAGTTCAGCCCACGCTGGTCGGCGCTGCTGGGTGCGCGCCACAGCCAGGTACAGTTCCGCTCGCGCGATCACTACATCACCGCCGGCAATCCCGATGACAGCGGCAGCCGCGATTACTCAGCGACTACCCCGGTTGCCGGTGTGGTGTTCCGCGCCAGCGACGACCTGCGTCTGTACGCCTCGGCCGGGCGTGGTTTTGAAACACCGACCTTCAACGAACTGGGCTACCGCGCCGACGGTGCTGCCGGCCTGGCCCTGGATCTGGCCGCAGGCAGCACGCGCAATTACGAGATCGGCAGCAAATGGCGGGTGCAAAGCGGTGCGCGGCTGGAGCTGGCGCTGTTCCGTGCCGACAGCGATGACGAACTGGCGGTGGCGACCAATAGTGGCGGCCGCAGCAGCTACCGCAACATCGGTGCCACCCGCCGCCAGGGTGCGGAGCTGAGCTGGCAGCAGCCGATTGGTGCCGATCAGCAATTGCAACTGGCCTATACCTGGCTGCAGGCCAAGGTGCGCCAGGCCTACCTGACCTGCACCGGCCTGCCCTCGCCCTGCAACCAGCCCACGAACGAGGTGGCGGCCGGAACGCGTTTGCCGGGGGTGCCGCAGCAGCAACTGTTTGCACGTTGGCAGTGGCAGCCAGGCCCGTGGCAATGGGCGGCGGAACTGGTGGCCGCCAGTGCTATCGGGGTCAACGACCTGGGCACTGCCAATGCGGCGGGTTACGGCCTGGTCAACCTGGAAATGGCGCGGCAATGGGCCACGGTGCGCGGGCCGCTGCGCGCGTTCGCACGCGTGGACAACCTGCTGGACCAGCGCTACATCGGCTCGGTGATCGTCAATGACGGCAACCAGCGCTATTACGAGCCGGGGCCGGATCGCAGCGTTACCGTGGGGCTGCAGTGGCAGTGGGCGCGGTGATTGGCCATTGACCTCGGCGAAAGCTGAAGGCGCCGCTCAGCCCCCTCCCTTTCGCACAGCGAAGGGGAGGGCCGGGGAGGGGTGCTTTTGCTTGCTTTTGCCCTTGTCTTCATCGACGCAGTCGCTCAGCTAAATCCCCCTAAACACCCCGATCACCCCTCGCTAACGACCCCGGGCGTATCTGTGACCGCCCAACTGGGAGGGTTGTGCCATGTACCGCCCCGATCGTATCGAGAGCCCCGCGCCGCCGACGCTGTTCGGTGTCGATCCGAAGATGATGCGCCGTGGCCGGCTCAGGCGCAGTCAGCATGCAGCCGACGAAGTGGCGCAGGATTTCGTGCAGTACAGCCTGGCGGACTATGCCCGACGGCGGCGCGGTGCGCGCGGCTGGCTTGACCTGCAACCGGCCTATGCCTTCGCCCTGACCACGCACGCGGCGGACTGGCCGCGTGGCAACGGCGATACCGACGGGGAGCTTGCCGAACATTGGGAACAGGCACGCGGTGGCTCACGGCTGCGTTGGGAACAGGTACGTGACCTGGTCGAAGACGCATGGCTGGCGCTGGACCGCATGCCGGTGGCAGCGGTGCACGTGCGTTAGACGAGATGGGGCTGCAGCAATTGTAGGAGCGGTGTAAGCCGCGAAGCTGGTAATGCTCGGTTGCCGATGGCTACGCAATCTGGGGGGTGCTTGAGCGCTTGCGGCTGCGCCGCACCCTCTCCTGCCTTCGGCATCCAGCTTTTTGTAGGAGCGGCGTAAGCCGCGAAGCTGGTAATGCTCGGTTGCCGATGGCTATGCAATCTGGAGGTGCTTGAGCGCAGCGGCTTCGCCGCTTCCCCTCTCCTGCCTTCGGCATCCTCTCCCGCAAGGGGAGAGGAGAAAAGCAAAAGAAAAAGCAAAAGCAAAAGCAAAAACCAAAGCCAAAGCCAACACCAACACCCTCAAAAGCAATCCAGCCAGCACACCCCGGGGGAGGTGCGGGTGTGCTGGCCGGTTGCGATCAGGCGTTGAAATCCAACACCACGCGGCCTTCAATCGCACCTTCGTGCATGCGCTTGAAGACGTCGTTGATGTTCTCCAGCTTGTCGGTGCTCACCGTGGCGGCAACCTTGCCTTCGGCGGCGAACTGCAGCGATTCCTGCAGATCCAGGCGGGTGCCGACAATCGAGCCGCGCACGGTGATGCCGTTGAGCACCATGCCGAAGATGTCCAGCGGGAAGTCACCCGGCGGCAAGCCATTCAATGACACCGTGCCGCCACGCCGCACCATGCCCAGTGCCTGCTCGAAGGCCTTGGGCGATACCGCCGTTACCAAGGCGCCGTGTGCGCCGCCGATTTCCTTCTTCAGGAAGGCCGCCGGATCGGTGTTGCGGGCGTTGATGGTGATGCTGGCGCCCAAACGCTTGGCCAGGGCGAGCTTGTTGTCGTCGATATCCACCGCAGCCACGTTCAAGCCCATCGCCTTGGCGTACTGCACCGCCATATGGCCGAGGCCGCCGATGCCGGAAATCGCCACCCAGTCACCGGGCTTGGTGTCGGTGACCTTCAGGCCCTTGTAGACGGTGACGCCTGCGCACAGGATTGGCGCGATCTCGACAAAGCCCACTTCCTTGGGCAGATGGCCGACGTAATTGGCGTTGGCCAGGGCGTATTCGGCAAACCCGCCGTTCACCGAATAGCCGCTGTTCTGCTGCGCCTCGCACAGGGTTTCCCAGCCGCCCAGGCAGTGCTCGCAATAACCGCAGGCCGAGTACAGCCACGGAATGCCGACGCGGTCGCCTTCCTTGATGTGGGTGACGCCCTCGCCCACCGCAACCACATGGCCTACGCCCTCATGGCCGGGAATGAAGGGCGGATTGGGCTTTACCGGCCAGTCGCCTTCGGCGGCGTGCAGGTCGGTGTGGCAGACGCCACAGGCCTCGATCTTGACCAGGATGTCGCCAGCGGCCGGGCGCGGCACGGTTACTTCTTCGATCACCAGCGGCTTGCCGAATTCGCGGACCACGGCGGCTTTCATCGTCTTGTCCATCAATCGATCTCCTTTGCGGGGGATAAGTGCAGCTTCGCGCCAAGCCACGCCTGACGCCTTGATCCAGATCACGCCCGGCCAGTTCCGAGCGGGCGGATCCGGGCGTAGGTCAGAAGAAGCCGAGCTTTTTCGGCGAATAGCTGACCAGCAGGTTCTTGGTCTGCTGGTAGTGGTCGAGCATCATCTTGTGGTTCTCGCGGCCGATACCGGACTGCTTGTAGCCACCGAACGCGGCATGGGCCGGATAGGCGTGATAACAGTTGGTCCACACCCGCCCGGCCTGTATCGCTCGTCCCATGCGGTACAGGCGTGAAGCGTCGCGGCTCCACAGACCGGCGCCGAGGCCGTACAAGGTGTCGTTGGCGATCTCCAGCGCTTCTTCTTCGGTCTTGAAGGTAGTCACCGACACCACCGGCCCGAAGATTTCCTCCTGGAACACGCGCATCTTGTTGTGGCCCTTGAACACCGTTGGTTTGACGTAGAAGCCATCGGCCAGATCGCCATCGAGCTGGTTCTGCTCGCCACCGATCAGCACTTCGGCGCCCTCGGCCTTGCCGATTTCGATATAGGACAGAATCTTCTGCAACTGCTCCTGCGAGGCCTGCGCGCCGACCATGGTGTTGGGGTCCAAGGGATTGCCCTGCTTGATCGCCGCCACCCGCGCCAACGCGCGTTCCATGAATTTTTCGTAGATCGATTCCTGGATCAGCACCCGCGACGGGCAGGTGCAGACTTCGCCCTGGTTGAAGGCAAACATCACGAAACCTTCCACCGCCTTGTCGAGGAAATCATCGTCCTCGGCCATCACGTCGGCGAAGAAAATGTTGGGCGACTTGCCGCCCAGTTCCAGCGTCACCGGGATCAGGTTCTGGCTGGCGTACTGCATGATCAGCCGGCCGGTGCTGGTCTCGCCGGTGAAGGCAATCTTGGAAATACGCGGGCTGCTGGCCAGCGGCTTGCCCGCTTCCAGGCCGAAGCCGTTGACGATGTTGAGCACGCCCGGCGGCAGCAGGTCGCCAATCACTTCCATCAGCACCAGGATCGAAGCCGGCGTCTGCTCGGCCGGCTTCAGCACCACGCAGTTGCCGGCGGCCAGGGCCGGCGCCAGCTTCCATGCCGCCATCAGCAGCGGAAAGTTCCACGGGATGATCTGCCCGACCACGCCCAGCGGCTCGTGGAAGTGATAGGCCACGGTGTCGTTGTCGATCTGCGACAGGCTGCCTTCCTGCGCGCGCAACGCACCGGCGAAATAGCGGAAGTGGTCGGCCATCAACGGCACGTCGGCGTTGAGGGTCTCGCGGATGGGCTTGCCGTTGTCCCAGGTTTCGGCGTGGGCAATCAGTTCAAGATTTTCCTCAATGCGGTCGGCAATGCGGTTGAGGATGTTGGCGCGCTCGGTGGTCGAACGCTTGCCCCAGGCGTCCTTGGCGGCGTGTGCGGCGTCCAGCGCCAGCTCCACATCCTCGGCATTGGAACGCGCCACCTGGGTGAACACCTTGCCGGTGATCGGCGTGGTGTTGTCGAAATATTGGCCACTGCGCGGGGCGACCCATTCGCCGCCGATGTAGTTGCCGTAGCGGGATTTGAACAGCGACTGCGGATCGGTGGCGTGCGGCTTGGCGGACAGGACTGCGTTCATTGCGGGATCTCCGGTTCGGCGGTGTGTGGGCCGCGTGTGTGGCGGTGGCGGTAACAGGCGCAAGAGCGGTGCCAAGTTCTGCCTGCTGCGCTGCGGCAGCTGCCAAACGCAGTGCTGACGTTGCGCGTCGGAGGAATTTGCTGCGCTGCGAGGCGGCAGGTGATTGCAGTGCCAGTCCGGGTGTGGTGTTAATCGGGACAGTGGTTTGAACAGCTGTCGCAAATTGCGACACAGGAGCGCTCATGGCACTGGCACTGCAACATCGCGTGGGCAACGCCCGCCGCTCGTTCTTCGAGCGCGGCACCACGCCCGTGGGCACGGTGCCCGACACCATCCTGCAGTCGTGGCGGCGCTGCCAGCGCAGCGGCCTGCTGGTGGATGCGGAGCCTGCATTGGAGCCCCTGCCCGGTCACAACCTGCGCGAACTGCGTGAACGCCATGAGCGGCTATGGCGACTGGCGCGCGCCGAGCTGGACGGGCTGGCCGCGCACACCGCCAGTACCGGCAGCATGGTGCTGCTGACCGATGAGAGCGGCTGGATCCTCAGTGCGGAAGGCAGCGCCGGTTTCCTCGACAAGGCCGGACGCGTGGCCTTGATGCCGGGCGTGTGCTGGAGCGAGTCAGCCGTCGGCACCAATGCCATCGGCACGGCGATAGTCGAAGGCCGCGCGGTGGAAGTGCGTGGCGGCGAACACTACTTCGCCCCGCACGGCATTCTCAGCTGTTCGGCCATGCCCATCCACAATCCGCATGGGCAGTTGGCCGGCGTGCTGGATATCAGCGGGCCGGCCAGCGTGCAGCAGATGCATGCGATGGGCCTGGCGCGGCTGGCCGCCAACCGTATCGAGCACCGCTTCTTCGAGAATGGTCTGGGTGAGTGCGAGCTGCTGCGCCTGCACCACGACCGCACCCTGCTGGGCACCGCAGGCGAAGCCCTGCTCGGCTTCCGCAATGGCCGTCTGGTCGCCGCCAATGGTGTTGGCCTGCGGCTGTTCGGGTTGGAGCGCGGGGATATCGGCCGCGCTTCGTATGAGGCGCTGTTCGAGGTGCCACTGTCGCGGATGCGCGACGAGGGCATGCTGCAGGACCGCAGTGGCCGCGTGCTGCATGGTCAATTGGATGCGCCAACACAGCCAACCCGCACGCGGGCTGCCGGCGCAACGCAACCGCTGGCGCGGCCATTGCCAACCACCGTAGCCGCACCCGCCGTGGTATTCGATGCAGCCCAGCGCGAACAGTTGCTGCGCGCCGGCCGCGTACTGGAGGCCGGCCTGCCGGTCCTGCTGCAGGGTGAAACCGGCACCGGCAAGGAAGTGGCGGCGCGCGCGCTGCATGCGCAGGGCAGCCGCAGCGGCAAGCCCTTCGTCGCGGTGAACTGCGCGGCCCTGCCCGAAGGATTGATTGAAGCCGAACTGTTCGGCTACGAGGAAGGCGCCTTCACCGGCGCACGCCGTCAAGGCAGCCAAGGGCTGCTGCGGCAGGCACAGGGCGGCGTGTTGTTCCTCGATGAAATCGGCGACATGCCGCTGGCCCTGCAGCCGCGCCTGCTGCGCGTATTGCAGGACCGCGAGCTGTCACCGCTGGGCGGCGGCAAGCCGGTCAAGCTGGATTTCATGCTGATCTGCGCCACCCACTGCGACCTGCAGCAGGCGATGGACGAAGGCCGTTTCCGCTCGGATCTGTATTACCGCATTGCCGATCACGTGCTGCGGCTGTCGCCGCTGCGCGAAGCGCAGGACCGCGCGCAGTTGCTGCAGGCGATGTGGCTGCCGTTGGCGCAGGGACGAGTGCTGAGTGTGGAAGCGGAGCGTGCGCTGGTTGCGTACGACTGGCCCGGCAATCTGCGCCAGCTTGCGGCGTGTTTGCGCACCCTGGTGGCGTTGACCGAGGCGGCTGCGGTGATTGATATGGAACTCTTGCCGGAGTATCTGCATCAGGCCACGCGGCGTGCCGCTGCTGCGCCGGTGGTGGATGGCAGCTTGCAGGAGCTGGCTTTGGATGTGATGCGGCAGACGCTTGCTGCCTGCGATGGCAATGTGAGTCTGGCTGCCAAAAGGCTGGGGGTTAACCGCAGTACTTTGTATCGGCGCTTGAAGCTCTAAAGCTGAGCAACAGCAACAGCAACAGCAACAGCAACAGCGACAGCGACAGCGACAGCGACAGCAACAGCAACAGCAACAGCAACAGCACCCCTCCCCGGCCCTCCCCTGCGCGTTGCGCAAGGGAGGGTTGGTTCGTTTGGCCTGCAGCATCCTGCGCAATTGCAGCTTCAGCCCCCTCCCTTTGCCGAAGGCAAGGGGAGGGTTGGGGAGGGGTCAGCTTTTGACGTTGACTTTGATCTGGAGCCAACCCCAAAAACCAAATCACCCCGGCAACACCGCCGCAGCACGTGCCAAGGCTTCAATCCCCTTCCAATCACGCGCCTGCAGCAGCTCACGCGTGGTCAACCACGAACCGCCCACGCACAGCACATTTGGCAGGTGCAGGAACTGCGATGCGGTCTGCGCACTGATGCCGCCGGTCGGGCAGAAACGCACATCACCGAACGGCCCGTTCCAGGCCGACAACATCGCTGCGCCACCGGCCTGTACCGCCGGGAAGAACTTGAACGTATCCAGGCCGTGCTCCAGCCCGCGCATCAGCTCGGACGAGGTCGCAACGCCGGGCAGGAACGGCAGGTCGGTGGCGCGTGCCGCCGCATACAGGGTGTCGGTTGCACCCGGTGACACCGCGAAGCGGCCGCCGACGGACTTCACTTTCTCCATCTGTGCCGGCGTCAGCACGGTGCCGGCACCCACCACCGCATCGGGCACGGCCTCGACCATGGCCTTGATCGCCTCCATCGCCACCGGCGTGCGCAGGGTGACTTCGATCACCGGCAGGCCGCCGTTGAACAAGGCCTGCGCCACCTGCACCGCGTCATCGACGTTGTCGGGAGTGAACACCGGAATCACCGGGGCCAGTTTGAGCACTGCGCGTACGCGCGGATCAGCGCCGGACATCGAACTTTCCTTCGCCCATCAGGGCCATGACGTCGGCAACGCCGACTGGATTGAAATCACCGGGAATGGAATGTTTCAGGCAGCCCGCAGCCAGCCCGAAACGGATCGTGGTCTGCGCATCCATGCCCTCGATCAGGCCATGCAGCACGCCGGCAGCAAACGCGTCGCCACCGCCAATGCGGTCAACGATATCGGTCAGCTCTTCGGCCGGTGCCAACGCGCGGATGCCATCGCGCCCAAGCAGCATCGCGCCCAGCGAATGGTGGCCGACGCTGTGCGCGGTGCGCTGCGTGCAGGCCATGTACTGCAGGCGTGGGAACGCCGCAAATGCCATTGCCGCGGCGGCGTCCACGCGTGCCTGCGGCTCGCTCTGGCTGAACTCGCCGCCCAGCACCACGCCGATGTCGCGGTAGTCGGCAAACACGATATGCGCGCAATCAAACAGGTCGCGCAGGATCGCCTTGGCGTCGCCGCCCCAGCGCTCCCACAGCTTGGGCCGGAAGTTGCCGTCGAAGGAGACCTTGATGCCGCGTTCGTTGGCCATGCGCGCGGCAGCCAGGGTGGCCTGCGCCGCTTCCAGGCCCAGTGCCGGACTGACCCCGGACAGGTGCAGCCACTGCGCGCCCTGCAGCAGTGCAGGCCAGTCGTAGCTGTCGGCGCGGGCGCTGGCAAAGGCCGAGTCGGCCCGGTCATAGACCACTTCACTGGGGCGGTGGCCCGCGCCGGTGGTGAGGAAGTACAGGCCCATGCGGCCGTCACTGCGGCGCACGCGCGAGGTGTCCACGCCATGCCGGCGCAGTTCACCGGCCACCGCCGCTCCCAGCGGGTTGTCGGCAACCACACTGATCATCGCCACGTCATGGCCGAAGTGCGCCAGCGACACACCGACATTGGCCTCGGCGCCGCCGGCATGCACGTCCAGCGCGGGCGACTGCAGCAGCAGCTGGTTGCCGGGCGCGCCCAGGCGCAGCAACAGCTCGCCGAAACACACAACACGGGGGGAAATCATTGGCATTCCTGTCTCCTTGTCGATCGGCGCGCATCATGGCACGGCTGATTGACTATCGGTGTCATTTACCCGCCACTGTCCCTCTGTCTGCCCGTGTTACCGTCCGCCAATGTCCCTCAGACAAAGGTTTTAGCCCTGTTTGGCTCCTGTTGCAGTGCAAGATGCTCCCTCTTCACGCAGCTGCTACTTTCCGTTTTGACCAGCGGTGTCATCCGGCAGAAACCACAAGCCAGAGCCACTGCATCGCATGCAAACCTGGGAGAGGGGAAGCACATGAATCCACGTATCACGCAGAAAAAGACACCGGTTACCTTGCTTGCACTGGGTATCAGTTTGGCCCTGCAGGCAGGCGTTGCCATGGCCCAGGATGCAGCTGCGCCGGCCACCGGCACCGCCGCCACCGAACTGGATGCGGTGACCGTTACCGGCTACCGCGCCAGCGTGGAGAAGGCGCTGGACATCAAGCGCGGCGAAGCCGGCATTGTCGACGCCATCGTCGCCGAGGACATCGGCAAGTTCCCGGACAGCAACCTGGCCGAGTCGCTGCAGCGTATCCCCGGCGTGGTGATCACCCGTGATGGCGGCGAAGGCCGCAACATCTCGGTGCGTGGCCTGGGCCCGGACTTCACCCGCGTGCGCATCAACGGCCTGGAAGCGCTGAGCACTGTCGGCAGCAGCGACGGCCAGGGCGGCACCAATCGCGGCCGCGGTTTCGACTTCAACGTGTTCGCCGCCGACCTGTTCACCCAGCTGATCGCACGCAAGACCGCCTCGGCCGACGTCGAAGAAGGTTCGCTGGGCGCCACCGTCGACCTGCGCACTGCGCGCCCGTTCGACTATGACGGCTTGACCATCGTCACCAATGTGCAGGCCTCGTACAACGATGCCTCCGAATCGGCGATGCCGCGTTTTGCAGGCCTGATCGCCAACAGCTGGGCCGACGGCAAGTTCGGTGCGCTGCTGTCGGTGGCCTACTCCGAGCGCGAGACGGTTGAAGAAGGCAGCGGCACCGTGCGCTGGTCAGGCGGTACCACCAATGGTGGTTTCAACGCCGCTTCGCCGTTCAAGGATGCCTTGAAGTCGGACGTGTATGCGCCGCGCTTCCCGCGCTACACGCTGATGGAGCATGACCAGAAGCGTCTGGGCGTGACCGGTGCGCTGCAGTTCAAGCCCAGCGATCGCACCAGCTTCAGCCTGGATGCGCTGTATTCCAAGATCGACGCCAAGCGGGATGAGAAGTACATCGAGGCCAACGGCCTGAGCAAGTCGTCGGCCGACGGCAAGAACCAGATCGTCGTCAACAACGGCGAAGTGCGCAACGGCGCGCTGGTCTATGCGGAAATGGACAACGTCGACATCCGCGCAGAGAACCGCCACGACGAGTGGAGCACCGAGTTCTACCAGGTCAGCCTGGACGGTGAGCATCGCCTGACCGACAACTTCACCATCACCGGCAAGGTGGGTACCTCGCGCTCCAAGCACGACAACCCGGTCCAGGCCACCGTCATGATGGACAAGCTCAACGTCGACGGTTACAGCTACGACTACCGTGGCAACCCGAACAAGCCGGTGTTCAACTACGGCGTCAACCCGACCGACCCCAACGGTTGGACGCTGTCCACCATCCGTCTGCGTCAGAACTACGTCACCAACGATTTCGACAACGGCCAGTTGGAGTTCTCGTGGGTGCTGGGCCCGTCGCTCACCCTGGAAGGTGGCGTGCAGGCGAAGAACTTCAGCTTCGATTCGATGGAACGCCGTCGCGTCGGCAACGAAGCCACCTCGCTGCCCAACTTTGCCGGCGGCACACGCATCGTGCCGGTCAACATGACCGAACTGGCCAGCCTCAACGGCATGTCCGGCTCGCCGGGCAAGTGGGTGGTGCCGAACTTCAACGGCATCGCCAATGAGTTCGGCATCCTCAGCGGCGAAGGCATCTATGCGCTGGCCGACTACGCGGCCAGCATCCGCAGCGTGCAGGAACAGGACCGCGGCGGTTGGTTGATGGGCAAGTTCGGTTTCGACATCGGCTCGATTCCGTTCACCGGCAACATCGGTGCGCGCTACGTCAAGACCAAGCAGACCTCCAGCGGCATCGCCACGGCCAGCGGCACGCCGGTCAGCACCACCGTCAGCCGTGAATACAACGACTTCCTGCCGTCCTTGAATGTGGTGGCGGAAATCACCCCGGACTTCCTGGTCCGCTTCGGCGCCGCCAAGGTGATGTCGCGTCCGGGCCTGGGCAGCCTGACCCCGGGCGTCACCGTCAGCGTCAGCGGCAGTGCGCGTACGGTCAGCGGTGGCAACCCGGCGCTGGATCCGATTCGCGCCAAGACCGCCGACCTCGGCTTCGAGTGGTATTTCTCCGAAGGCGCGATGCTCGGTGTCGGCCTGTTCTACAAGGACATCGAGAGCTTCATCCAGGCAACCCGCGAAAGCCGCGTCTACTCGACCAGTGGCCTGCCGGCGAGCCTGCTCGACAACCTCAATGCCAGCGTCACTGATGAGTTCGTGTTCAGCACCCCGGTCAACACCCCCGGTGGCGACCTGACCGGTGTGGAGTTCAACTACACCCAGCCGTTCACCTTCCTGCCGGGCAAGTGGGCCAACTTCGGTACCCAGCTGAACTACACCTACGTCGAGTCGAAGATCCAGTACGTCACCGCCGGTGGCGTGATGGCGCAGAAGGACGACCTGATCGGGCTGTCACGCAACGCCTGGAACGCGACGTTGTTCTATGAAGGCGAGAGCTGGTCGGGCCGTGTTTCGGCGACCAACCGTGACGATTACCTGATCCAGGTACCGGGCACCGAAGCTGGCTTCGACAGCAAGGGCCTGGGCGTGCACGGCCAGAGCGGCACCACCTTCGTTGATGCGTCCATCCACTACCGCATCAGCGACCAGCTGGAAATCAGCCTGGAAGGCGCCAACCTGACCAACGAACCGCAGGAATCGTGGGTGGCCAACCCGTCGGTGTCGCTGCCGCTGGAATACAGCGAAACCGGCCGCCAGTTCACCCTGGGCCTGCGTTACAAGTTCTGATAGCTGCACTTTGGCAGGGACCGGATCGCATTCTCTCCGCAGATCCGGCCCTGCCCTTTCGGTACCCGCAGGCCTGCTTACGCCATGGCCTGCCGCTTGTTCCTGTCGGGCCGCAACGGCCTGGCAACGCCTGTAGTACTCGCCAGGGAAATCACTCTCGCCCCTTTCAGTCCGCTTGATTCCCCGCCCGGGGAAGGAGCCCACCGCATGGATCGTAAGCGTCGTTTTGGAAAGACACCGGTTACCTTGTTGGCAACCGCCATTGCTTCGGTATTGACCGCTCCCCTCGCCTTTGCCCAGTCCGCACCTGCGGCCGCCGAGGCCACCCAGCTTGATGCAGTGAACGTCACTGGCTATCGCCAGAGCCTGCAGAAATCGCTGGACGAAAAGCGTTACACCACCGAACAGGTGGATGCGATCTTCGCCGAGGACATCGGCAAATTCCCCGACCAGAATCTTGCCGAATCGCTGCAGCGCATCGCTGGCGTATCGATTGATCGCGAAGGCGGTGAAGGCCAGCGCATCTCGATCCGCGGCCTGGGTGCGGACTTCACCCGCGTGCGCCTCAATGGCCTGGAAGCACTGGCCACCGCCGGCAACGGCAGCAGTGGCGTCAACCGCAGCCGTGGTTTCGATTTCAATACCTTTGCCTCCGAGCTCTTCAGCCAGGTCAAGGTCAACAAGACCCAGTCGGCGCAGATGGACGAGGGTTCGCTGGGCTCAACCGTGGACCTGCGCGGCTCGCGGCCGTTCGATTTCGCCGGCTTCCAGGCCTCGGCCTCGGCGCAGGCCGGTTATGGCGAGTTGTCGGAGAAATTTGATCCGCGCTTTTCTGGCCTGATCAGCAACACCTGGGCCGATGGCCGTTTCGGTGCACTGCTGTCCGGCTCGTACAGCAAGCGCAACGTCTACGAGGAAGGCTACAACCCGGTGCGTTGGGAACACGGCAACCACCGCAATTCGAACCAGGCCACTGCTGCCAACAACGGCACCTATGGTTTCTGCTCGCCGGTAGGCTACAACCCGCAGACGCCGCGCAATCCAGCTTCCAATGAAACCGCCGCCGGCAGCGGCAGCCAGGCCAACCAGGACCGCAACAACGGCTGGGGCAGCTACGGCATCAGCAGGACCCATTGCGGTAACGGCCTGCCTCGCCCGGCCAATACGCCGGAGAACATCGCCGCCTACGAGACCGCGACCAATGCCTGGATTCCGCGCTATCCGCGTTACATCCGCACCGCGCACGAAATCGAGCGGTTGGGCGTAACCGGCGCGTTCCAGTTCAAGGTGTCCGATGACACCCTGCTCAGCTTCGATGCGATGTACTCCAAGCTGGACAAGGAGCAGCGCGAAGATTCCATCGGTGCCAACCTGCACCGCGCGGCCAACCTCGGCGGCAAGACCCAGATCGTGGTGCGCGAGGCCGAGGTGGATGCGCAGAACCGGTTGATCTACGGCGTATTCGACAACGTCGATTTCCGCACCGAATCGAGCCTGATCGAGGAATCGACGACCTTCCAGCAGTACAGCCTGAATCTGGAGCACCACTTCAACGATGCAGTGAAGATGGAGGCGGTGCTCGGCCACTCCAGCTCCGACTATGAGCGCCCGGTGTTCTCGCTGGTGAGCTTCGACAACAGCAATGTCGACGGCTTCGTGATGGACATGCGCAACGGCGGTGACATGCCGAACATGACCTTGCCGTTTGCCTTGAACGACCCGGCGGCATGGTCGTGGCTGGGTTATGGCGCGGTGCCGGTGAACAGCAATGGCACCGCACGCGGCAGCAACATCAGTGAAGTGCGCTTGAACCCCAGCTACGTCAACAACGCCTTCGATACCGCCAAGATCGATCTGCAGTTCAACATCAATCCGACCTTCACCCTGCGTACCGGCCTTGCCTACAAGGACTACGACATGGAGTCGGAGGAGTACCGCCACATCAGCTACGGACGCCTGGCCCAGGCCTTGCCGGCCGGGGTGACCGTGGGCGATATGAGCACCAACCTGACCGGCTTCGGCAAGAACCTGTCCGGCAATGTGCCGAATGGGTGGCTGATCCCGGACTTCGGCAAGATCGCCGAGCTGCTCAACATCAACTGCAACTGCGATACCGGTGTGCAGGGCGGTGACTACCGCCTGGCCGGCGTCGGCCACTTTGGTGCCTCCAACAACAACTTCGAGGTCAACGAGCGCAGCCTGGGTGGCTATCTGCAGCTGGATTTCAACACCGAGCTATGGGACCGCGCCTTCCGCGGCAACCTTGGCGTGCGTGTGGTCAATACCCAGATCAACGCGTCGGGCTGGGCGCCGTGCAACGCGGCCACCTCGGGCAACAATTCGGCCAACTGTGAATCGTTCTTCGGTGTCGCCAGTGCCACCGCTGCCGCCGGCGAACGCTCGCTGGTGCGCTCGGTGGTCAACCACAGCTACCAGGACGTGCTGCCTTCGTTGAACCTGGCCTGGGACGTGGCCGAGAACGTGGTGCTGCGCTTTGGCGCGGCCAAGACAATGGCCCGCCCAACCCTGGCCTACCTTTCGCCCAGTGTCAGCGGTGGCCCCACCGGTTACTTCGACGATGGTCGCGTGTTCGCGATCAACCTTGGCAACCCCAAGCTCGACCCGTTCCGCTCCACCAACTACGACCTGAGCGCGGAGTGGTACTTCGGTGATGGCGGGCTGCTGTCGGCGGCGTTGTTCTACAAGGACATCGACAGCTATGTGCAGCGCACCCGCCTGCTGACGACCTGGGGCGACATGGGCTACTCGTTGGATCTGCTGCCAGCGGGCTTCAACGCCGACACCTTGTTCAATGTGCAGAGCTACTACAACACCCCGGGTGGCCCGCTGAAGGGCTACGAGCTGAGCTACCAGCAGCCGTTTACCTTCCTGCCGGGGATCTGGAGCAAGTTCGGCATCCAGCTGAACTACACGCATGTCGAGTCCAGCATCAAGTACATGTTCAGCTCGGCCGGCAACAGCAATACCAGCATTACCACCACCTTCACCGACAACGACCTGGTCAACCTGTCGCCGAACTCGTACAACGCCACGCTCTACTACGACGATGGCAAGTTCAGCGCCCGTGTTTCCACCAGTTACCGAGACGGCTACATCGGCGAAATCCTGAGCCAGGAGAGCGTCTGGGACCTGGACGGCAAGCAACTGGCCACGCCCGATGTAACCGGCAAGGACAGCGTGCGCAATGTGGATTTCAACATGTCGTACAAGCTCAGCAAGAAGCTGTCGCTGACCTTCGAGGCGATCAACCTGCTGGACACGCCGGATCAACGTTACGTGGATTCGGCCTTGCAGATGGCTGACCGCTACACCGTCACCGGCCGCCAGTACTACCTCGGCGCACGCTACAAGTTCTGAGATGAGGCAGCTGCACGGCCAATGCAGTAAAACCGGGATGCCAGCACGCTGGCATCCCGCTGCATGCAGGAGGAAGCGATGAAGTGCTTGTGGTTACCGACCGTGTTGCTGCTGGGTGCGGGCTGGCTATGCCCGCCGGCGCACGCGGCTGCGCCGCGTACCGAGGCGGAAGCGGAAAACATGTTGTTGCTGCAGACCGCCTCCGGCGGCTGGTCCAAGCAATACCAGGGCAAGGCGGTGGACTACCAGCATGTGTTCAGTGCTGGCGAGCGTGCAGCGCTGCAGGCACCGGACCGGGTGGACGATGCCAACATCGACAACAAGTCCACCACGCGCGAGATCCGTCATCTGTTGCAGGCTTGGCAGGACACCGGCAACGCGGCGTATCTGGGCGCCGCGCAGCGCGGCGTGGACTATCTGCTGGCTGCGCAATACGCCAACGGCGGCTGGCCGCAGTATTACCCCGAGCGCTCGCTGTACCGCCATCAGATCACCTTCAACGATGACGCGATGACCCGCGTGCTCGACCTGTTGCAGGACATCGCAGAAGGCGCACCCGCCGTTGCTGGTCTGCCTGCGGACTACCGGGGCAAGGCCAACGCCGCCTTGCAACGTGGGTTGGGCAATGTGCTGGCCACGCAGGTGCGCATGGACGGCCGCCTGAGCATCTGGGCGGCGCAGTACGACGAGGTCAGCCTGCAGCCGGCCAAGGCGCGCTCCTACGAGCTGCCTGCGCTGGCGGTGTCCGAGTCGGTAGGCGTGCTGCGGCTGCTGATGCGTCAACCCGAGCCGAGCCCGCAGACGGTGGAGGCCATTGAAGCCGGCCTGCAGTGGCTGCAGGCAAATGCGCTGCCGGACCTGGCGATGCGCAAGGTCGAGGCCGCCGACCAGCCCAGCGGCAAGGACGTGCTTATAGAACCTTTGGCAGGCGCACGCCTGTGGGCACGCTTCTACGATCTGCAACAGGGCCGGCCGATGTTCGTCAACCGCGAAGGCGAGCGTGTGGCGCGGTTCGCGGATATTCCGAACGAACGCCGGGTAGGTTATGCCTGGTACGGCGTATGGCCGGAGCAGTTGCTGGTGCGGGAGTGGCCGAAGTGGGCGCAGCGGTATGGGCGGAAGATGCCGGAACGCACATGAAAGTCACCCTTCTCCCTCCGGGAGAAGGTGGCCCGAAGGGCCGGATGAGGGTAGGGGCGAAGCCCATGCAATCCTGCATTGCGGATGTGGCCAACCCTCTCCCCAACCCCTCTCCCGAAGGGAGAGGGGCTAAAGCAAAGCAGTCAACCGATTTGGAATGAGCTAGACGATGAACCAGAAAACCATGTTGCGCCCCACCCACCTCGCCTGCGTGCTGGGCCTGCTGTTGGCACCGTTGAGCGTTGCAGCGCAATCCCCCGAGCTGCTGTTCCGCGTATCGGCGGACAAGGGCTTCATTGCCGACAGCGCGCAAGGCGATGCCACCCCCAACTTCCAGGACAAGGTCAGCCTTGTCGAGGACGGCGCGCATGGCCGCGCCATCCAGTGGCAGGACGATGGCGTGCTGTCGTGGAACGCGCCGGGCAATATCCAGGCCGAACGCGGCACGCTGTCCTTTTTCTGGCGCTCGCGTTACGCGGTGGGCGAAACCCCGTTTGTGATCTTCCGCGTCGGTTATGCCGACCACAGCAGCTGGGACATGGCCTGGCTGCGCATCGACTGGAACGGTCATGGCTTCGATGCCTTCGTCACCGATGCCAATCTGGCCCGCACCCGCGTCTCGTTCAAGCTCGACAAGAACCCAAGCCCGGAGCAATGGCAGCACATCGCATTCGCCTGGGACGAGGACAAGGGCGTCAAGCTGTTCGTCGATGGCCGCGAGGTTGCGCAGGCGGTGGCCACCGGCGATTACGATGCCGCCCTGGACCAGCTCGGCCTCGCCGGCCGGGTGATGGCGCCGTACCAGGTGCAGAGCCGCTACAACTTCCTGCGCGGCAGCGACTTCGACGAGATCCGTGTCTACGACCGCATGCTTGATGGCGCCGGTGTTGCCGCACTTGCACGCAATGCCGAGCCACGCAGTGCCGAAACCGCAACCGCTTCACAGCGCGCCTGGTGGCACCGTTATGGCTGGGAAGGCACGCCACCACCGGCATTGAGCGCGGCGACGACATCGATCCGCAAGGTCGAGTTCGCCGATGTAAAAGACAAGCTGCAGTGGATGTGGAAAGGCACCGACGGCATCGCCGAAACCACCTGGCCGGGCGTCTACAACCGCTCGCGCCTGCCCGGCCGCAATGACTACATGCAGCTGCCGGATTGGAACACCTATGTTGAAGGTGGCCAGCAACTAGATCTGACGGTTCCGGCAGGCGAAACCATCAACCGCATCGAGATCCGCGGCGCCGCCTATGGTGAGCTGAAAGGTACGGCGGGCAGCTTGTTCAACCGGCCGCAGGGCGTGGTGCGCAGTGTCGACAGCTTCGCCGATCAGGTTGGCGGCACGCTGCACTTCCACAACACCGCGCAGGAAACGCCGATCCAGGAGATCTGGGGCTATCAGGTCAGCGAAGCCGCCGAGCCGGAAGGCACGGTAAAGCAGCGCTACCAGATCGACAGCAGCGTGCTGCCGGACTACATCAACATCGCAAGCCTGCGTGACTACATCGACGGTCGCTTCGCGCCGGACGAGCGCAGCACGGTGATGGCCTTGCCCAAGGGCGCGGGTTCGCGCAAGCGCGGCGCCGACAGCCTGCCGGCCAAGCCGATGCCGATCGTGCATGTGCTGGTTCCGTCCGGCGTGGGTGATGCACCGGCCGCGCAGCCACTGATCCGCAGTTGGGCGCACAGCTGGGAGAACATGCATGACGGCCTGGATGGTGTGGCCATTGATATCCCGGCCCTGGATCTGCCCGCCACGCACGACGGCGTGATTCCGCTGAACATTCGCATCAAGGATCCGATCTGGCCGGCGCGCGACATGATCGACGTCTCGGTGTCGGTGAAGCCGGGCCAGGCGCGCACGCTGTGGCTGGATCTGCGCGACCGCATCCTCACCGCCGACAGTCTGTGGATCTCGGTGGCCTCGGCGGCACCGGGCTTCAACGCCGCATCGCTGGACGGTGGCGAAGTGCGGCTGGTATTCAAGGACCGCCAGGAGGCAGTCAAGCAGCACGTCGCCGATCGCTTCAACCAGGTGCGTGACAATTGGGGCTTCCTGGTCGAGGAACACACCACTTCCAAGCGCCAGCGTCTGTACGCGCGCGTCTATGCCGACTTGAGTGATCTGCTGCGGGTTGATCCCGACCATGAACTTGGCCGTCTTTACTGGAACTACATCAGCTACAACAGCCAGGGCAAGCCGCCGTTCGCGCAGCCGCAGCCGCCCAAGGGCGTAACGCTGTGGGCATTCCGCCAGGTGGAAGACCTGAAGTACGTGCGTCGCTTCGTTGACTGGTGGATAGAAAATCGCCAGGTGCCTTACGGCGATTTCGGCGGCGGCATTTCCGATGACTCGGATCTGGTCCAGCAGTGGCCAGGGCTGGCATTGATGGGGGTTGAGCCGGAGCGGCTGAACACCTCGCTGACCGCGCTGTCGGACGCTGTTTACAAGAACGGCATGTTCTCCAACGGCCTGAGCACCATCGAGACCGACGAGCTGCACGCTTACGAGGAAGGCATCAACGCCAACAGCGCGATGCTCTACCTCAACTGGGGCGATCCGCTCACCGTCGAGCGCCTGATGGAAACGGTGAAGGCTTTCGACGAGCGCATCATCCTGCGTAACCCGCAAGGCAACCTGCTGTTCTCCAGCAACTGGTTTGGCGGCAACAAGGTTTACCGCGAGCCGAACTGGCAGTGGCAAAAGCCATACTCGTTCCCGGCGCTGCACCCGGCCTTCCTGATCGGCGAATACAACGCCGATCCCACCGGCCGCAAGTTGGTTACAGGCTTGGCTGACGGCTATCTGGCCCACGCGTACAAAGACGACAAGGGCCGCTTCACCCTGCCCAACGAAATCAACTGGGCCACCGGCAAGACCCGTGGTGGCGAGTTGAACCAGGGGTCGGGTAGCGGCGATGTGATGCATACGTTCTGGGCCGCGTGGCGTTGGAGTGGCGATGCGAAGTACCTGCAGGCGCTGGACTATCGCGTGGTGCGTGGCGGGCCGGGCGTGCTGTCCAATCTTGGCGAGAACTACGTCGATGTACTGGGCAGGCAGCAGGACTGGGGCAAACAGTTGGTTGCTGATGCAGACAAAGGCGGCAGCGGTTTCGCCGCGATCAGCGCCTGGCAGCAGACCGGCGACAAGAAGTATCTGGAAGCACTGCATGCCGACGGCATCCAGGCCAAGGCGCAGCGCGAGTACATGAACACCGAAGGCCATTGGTGGAGTGACCGCGTCGAGGCTCCGAGTGAGTTCCTGCAGCGCCTGCGTCTGGGCGGCATCGGCCTGAAGCGCAACCAGAGCTGGCCGGGTCATACCGTCAGCTGGCAGTTTGCCCAGCCTGATGGCGCTGAGCAGGTGGCCTTGCTGGTGCATGCGCCGTCACGTGAGTACTTCAAGGTGATTGCCTACAACCTGAGCGACACGCCGCTGGATGCGACCATGACCGGCTGGAACATCGCCGCCGGTACCTGGCGTGTGCGTAGCGGTGTGGATCGCGATGGTGATGATGTGATCGACGGCAAGGCGGAGGTGCGCGAGGTGCTGCTTGAGAAGAGCGCCAGTACGCAGCTGCGCTTTGCGCCGAAGCAGAACCAGGTATTCGAGTTCGAGCTGGTGACAGCGGGTACGCCAGTGGAGACGCGCGCCGACCTGGGCATTGGTCGCGGTGACCTGAAGATCGACGGTGAGCGTGTGCTGCTGACCGTGCACAGCCTGGGGCATGTGGGAACCGGCGCCGGTTATGCGGTGCTGGAGGATGCCCGTGGCCGTGAGGTTGCGCGGGTTGCGGTGCCTGCCTTGGAGGCACCGTTGGATCTTGTGCCGCGCACGGCGACGGTGGAGTTGGTGTTGCCGGCTGGGTTCAAGCGTGAGGGGGCGAGCGTGCGGGTTGGCTTGGACGGGGACGGGGCTGAGGTTACGAAGCTCAACAACCGGCTGCCCTTGCGGTGATTGCTCGAGCGCCTCTCCCCTCGGGAGAGGGGCTTTGCTTGCGGTAGTGCCGAGCCATGCTCGGCAGGTGGCGTTACCGGGAAAGCCTCTGCCGAGCATGGCTCGGCACTACAGGCGTTGGTTGCTTTGTCGGCTCACGCCGCTCCCACAAAACCCAGCGCGCCGATTACGCATCCAACCCCAATTCCCTGCACTCACGCGCATACCAGCGCGGGCCATCGTCAATCGGCTGGAATACGTGGCTGCGCTCCATCACCCGCTGATAAACGTGCACGGATATCGCTATCCGCTCGGCATCGCTGTTGCGCAGTGTATGAAACTCATCGGGCGGAATCAGATTGCCCGCACTGCCCTTACAGCCCTGCAGGCAGTCACGCGGGGCGAACCGGTAGCGCTCGCCATCACGTTCCAGCATCCGGTAGGGGGTGATC
This sequence comes from Stenotrophomonas sp. STEN240, assembly GCF_056756175.1. Classification (NCBI taxonomy): domain Bacteria; kingdom Pseudomonadati; phylum Pseudomonadota; class Gammaproteobacteria; order Lysobacterales; family Lysobacteraceae; genus Stenotrophomonas; species Stenotrophomonas sp. STEN240. Next base: position 110,486 of record NZ_JBRRBO010000005.1, read on the forward strand.
TCCAGCGTGCCCTGCCATACGCCTTCCACGCACCACAGGCCGTCGTGGTCATGCAGCGGCGTGCCCTGCCCCGGCCCCCAGGTCATGGCGATGATGCTGTAGCCATGCTGCGGGCTGCGGTAGATCTCGCGGCGCGCGTAGTGGCCGTGCAGCGGTGCGTGTACACAGGCTGGCAGCACGATCTGCGGATCGTTGATGGCCTGCTCCAGTACGTGTTGGATCCGGGCAACGGCGCCTTGGGTGTCGCTCGCCTGCAGGGCGGCATCAATGCCATCCAACAAGCGCTGGCGTCCGGCAAACTCGGGATGCGGCGAATGCAATGTCATTGCCGCAGTCTAGGCAAGGCAGGTAAAGATTCCGTTGAAACTATCTGCGCGCCTGTTCAGAACGTGCCGCGTTGGATGAAGGGCGCCTGCTGATAGAGCCGGCGCTCGCCACCACGCGGATCATCCATCTGTCGGCTCGGGGTATCGAACAGCATTGTCTGCCGGCGCTCCAGCCCGTACTGCTGCCAGTGCGGCAGCCCGGCATGGTTGGGGTCGCCGTGGCGGGCGAAGGCCAGCAGTGCATCGCTCATCGTGTCTGACAGCTGCTGCATCGCCGCACCGCTGCCGGTGCGTGAACCGGGCTGGGCGTTGTTGTGGAACACCAGCGGGATATCCAGGGTATGGAAGGCGCGCAGCTTGGCGGCATCGCCATCACGGTCATAACCGTCCAGCTGAAAGGCCCAGGTCGGTGCGCCCTGTCGCGCGCGTGCTTCCAGTTCTTCCACTGCGCCGCGCCAGGAGCGACCTGCGGTGGTGGCGGCGAAGAACACCTCCGACGGCGAATATCGCGGGTATAGCCGGCGGTATTCAGCGATCACCACCGACGGCAACAGATCCACGTATTGCTGCGCCTCTAGCTTGGCCGGCAATTCCTCCCAGCTCAGTTCGAAATTCTTCGGATCGTTGCCGAGGAAGGCGCGGGTTTCGTCATGGGTATTGCCGATCACCATCGGGATCGCCGCCGATTGCTGCGCTGCCTGCGGCCAGAACGGATGCACCGGCAGGTTGCGCGCGTCCAGCACCGGGCCGACATACAGGCTGCTGTTCTCCACGCGCGAGGGATCGCGCACCTTCACCGCTTCCAGCAATTGCTGCATCGGCATGCGCCGCAATGCATCGGCATCGGTCTTGAAGTGCTCCAGCACCAGCTGCGCGCGCTGGGTGGCCGCGCGTGGGCCAGCGGCGGTGGCCTGCTGGCCGCTCATCGTCCAGGCGCGATGGAAAAGGCCTTTTGCCGCCGGCATCGCCATCAGCGTGGCGATCTTGGCACCGCCGCCGGATTGGCCGAATACGGTGACATTGTCGGCATCGCCGCCCAACTCGGCTGCATGCTGGCGCAGCCACTGCAGCGCCTGGACCAGATCAAGCTGGCCGACATTGCCGGAGTCGGCAAAGCGGTCGTCGCCGAGCTGGGCCAGGTAGAGATAGCCGAACAGGTTGAGCCGGTGATTGACCGTCACCACCACCACGTCGCCGCGTCGGCACAGGTTGCCGCCGTCATACAGCGGGTCGCTGCCGGAGCCGTTGTTGTAGGCACCGCCGTGGATATAGAACAGGATCGGCCGCTTGCCGCCGTCGCGCAGTGCCGGTGTCCACACGTTGAGGTAGAGGCAGTCTTCGCTGCCCGGGCCTTCGCTGCCGGTCTGCGGCGCGGCTGCGGCGTAGTCGAGGACATCACGTACGCCGCGCCAGGGCTGTTCCGGAAGTGCTGACTGGAAGCGGCGTGGGGCGGTGTCGGCGCCGTAGGGGATTCCACGGAAGACGTGCACGCCGCTTTCGGTCTGCCCGGCGAGGCGGCCGCTGCGGACGCGGGCGATCGGGCTCGTGCCGGTGCTGGCCCAGCTGTTGTTGCCGAGGGTGCTCAAGCCGGTTGCTGCGGCCAGCAGAGTGGTTTGCTGGAGGAAGCTGCGGCGGGCCGGGTTGTTTGGGTGTTGGGGCATGGTTGTGTCCTGGGATGGCGGGATTGGGCGCGCTTCGCCCTCTCCCCAACCCCTCTCCCGATGGGAGAGGGGCTTTAAAGGCTGGGCTTCGGTTGGGTTGGCGGTTGCGATGCCATCCAGCTCAGCGCCAGTTGTGGCCATGCCGCTGTTGTGAGGCCCACTGTGCCGCGTGTGCCGAAGCCGTGGCCGCCGTGTGGAAACAGGTGCATTTCACTGCTGATGCCGGCACTGCGCAGGCTGTCGTAGAACTGCAGGCTGTTGCCTACCGGCACCACCTCGTCATCGGCGGCATGCAGCAGGAAGGTTGGCGGTGTATCGGCGCGGACGTGCAGCTGCATCGAGTACTGCTGCAGCAGTGCGTCGCTGGGCGTGCTGCCCAGCAGTCGTTGCCGCGAGCCTGCATGCACGTCGTTGCCGCGCATGGTGATGACCGGGTACATCAGCAGCTGGAAATCCGGGCGCGCGCTTTGGTCATCGATCACGTCGCTGTGCGGGTAAACATTGCGGTCAAAGCCATTGCCCAGACGCGCGGCGAGATGTCCGCCGGCCGAGAAACCCATCGTGCCGACACGCTGCGGGTCCAGGCCCCATTCCGTGGCGCGGTGGCGGATAAGCCGCAGTGCACGCTGCGCATCGGCCAGCGCCGCTTCGCGATTGGCGCGGCCTTCGCCGGGTAGCCGGTAGCGCAATACGAACAGGGTCACTCCCCCCTGCTCCACCAAGGCAGGCACCAATGCCGTGCCTTCCTTGTCCAGCACCACCCGTTGATAGCCGCCGCCGGGGATCACCAGCAGCGCGCTGCCATTGGGCTTGGCCGGGCGGTACGCGACCAGGTAAGGCGCGCTGACATGCTCGATATAGCGGTCCGGCAATGCTGGGTCACCGCTGCGCTCGACGATGCGCTGCGCCTGCGGCAGTGCTTTGTCCCCCGGTGCCATACCTTGCGGCCACAGCGCGATGCGTTCGGCGGAACCCTCCGCGGGTTCACTCCCGGTAGCGGCCATCGCGGCCGTCGGAAGAAATGCGATGAGGGCGGCGAAAGCCAGCTGGCGCAGAGGTTTCAGTCGAATCATAAGGGCCGGAACAGGACAGGTGGCGATGGCGGGGTACAGCTTCTGGTGCACTGCACATTGTCAGATGACACCGGTTTACCTTATACAGCCAGTCACGGCACTGTCGATGGGCAGTGCAGCAAAGTCACCAGGAGACGCACTTGAGCAACGACCAAGGCAGCCAGCAGCAGGCAAGCGCCGCGCTGGACGAGATTGCCCGCACTTTTGTGGAAGCACGCCGCGACGGCCGTTCGCTTCCGGATTTCCCGGGTGCAATCCCGGAGGACCTGGTCACCGCCTATCAGGTGCAGGATCTGGCGATTGGTCGCTGGGACGACAGCGTGGTTGGTTGGAAAGTGGGCTATATCGCCGCCGAACGCCGCGACAACTCCGGCGACGATCGTCTTCTGGGGCCGATTTTCAAACGTAATCTCTGGAATGCTACCGGTAGCATCGTGGAGATCCCGGTATTTGCGGCCGCCGGTGGCTTTGCTGCGGTAGAGGCCGAATACGTGCTGGAACTGCTGGCCGATGCACCGGCCGACAAGCTGGACTGGACCCCGGAAGAAGCCGAAGCGCTGCCGGCGCGCCTGTTCATCGGTGTGGAAGTGGCCAGCAGCCCGCTCAAGACCATCAACGTGCTGGGCCCGCGCGTGGTGGTGTCCGATTTCGGCAACAACAACGGCTTGGTACTGGGCGGCGAAGTGCCGAACTGGACCCGCTGCGATGAGCCGGAACTGCGTGCGCAGACCGAGATCGACGGCGTGGTGGTCGGCACCGGTGGCGCTACCACCCTGCCCGGCGGCCTGCGCGCGGCCTATGCCTTCGCGCTGTCGCGTTCGGCCAAGCGCGGCCGGCCGCTGAAGAAGGGCGAGCTGATCGCTACCGGCAATGCCACCGGCATCCACGACATCAGCGTGGGCCAACAGGCATTGATTCGCTTCGCCGGTTACGGCGACATTTCCTGCAAGGCTGTGCCGGCCGGGTAATCCCGGCAGCCACGGTAGCAACGCGTTGGAGGGCGCTATGGTCACTCGAAGAGGCTTTCTCAAAACCGGCATGGGGGCATTGGCCGCACCGGCACTTGCCGCCTGTTCTGCAGGCAACAAGGGTGCAGCTGGCGGCAGCCAGCTGCTGACCGCCACCGATGTACACGTGGCCGACTACCCGACCGTCACCGCGGTGAAGTGGATCGGTGAACAGCTGCGCCGCGAAACCGGTGGCCGCTTGGGCTTGAACCAGTTCCACTCCGGCCAGCTCGGCCGCGAGTCCGAGGCGATCGACATGGCCCGCTTCGGCGCCATCGACATCACCCGCGTCTATTCCGGCGCACTCAACAACGCATTCCCGCTGACCCGCGCGCTGTGCCTGCCGTATGTGTTCGACTCGGTGGCGCATATGCGCCGCGCGCTGGATGGTGGCATCGCCGATGCGGTTCTGCAGGGCTTTGAAAGCCGCGAACTGGTCGGCCTGGCCGTCTATGACTCCGGCGCGCGCAGCTTCTACAACACCAAGCATCCGATTGTGGAGCCCAAGGACCTGCACGGCTTGAAGCTGCGCGTGGCCAGCTCGGACATCTTCCTGCAGCTGATGCGTCTGTTCGGTGCCAACCCCACGCCGATGTCGCTGGGCGACACGTTCTCCGGCATGGAGACGCACATGATCGACGGCGCCGAAAACAATATGCGCAGCTTCCACTCCAGCCGTCATTTCGAGGCCGCGCATTACTGGTCCGAAAGCCAGCATTCGTATGCGCCGGACATCCTGCTGATGTCCCGCCGCAGCCTGGACGCATTGTCCCCGTCCGATCGCCGCCTGGTGATCGAGCTGGCGCGGCAGTCAGTGCAGGTGATGCGCACGGCCTGGGATGCGTCCGAAGACAAGGCCCGCGAAGCGGTGCTGGCGTCCGGGGTGAAGTCCAACGCAGTAGACATGCCGGCGTTCCACGCGGCGTCCGCACCGTTGCTGCGTGACTACCTGCAGCAAACCGATATCGCCGCGCTGCACCGTCGCATCCGCGACTTCGCCTGAGGGGGCCGTACCGATGTCTGATTCCAACGTACAAACGGCCCCGGCAGGATTCCAGCGCGTGCTGGAGAAGGTTGCCGATGTGGTCATCTACATCGCCGTCGCCGCCCTGCTCGGGCTGGTGGTGGTGCAGGGCTGGCAGGTCTTCGCCCGCTATGTGATCAACGATTCGCCGAGCTGGACCGAGCCGGTGACGCTGCTGTTGCTGAGCACCACGATGAGCATGGGCGCGGCGGCCGGTGTGTATACCAATCGCCACTTTGGTTTCTTCCTGTTGGCCGAGCAGATGCATCCGCTGGTCAAGCGCTTCATCGATGCGCTGGTGCCGCTGATCGTCGCCACCATCGGCGGCTTCCTGGCCCGTTGGGGCTGGGTGCTGTGGCTGGATGGCCTGCACATCAAGACCGCCGGCGCCAACCTGCCGCAGAGCGTGAATTACCTGCCGCTGAGCATCGGTGGTGCGCTGATGGCGGTGTTCGCACTCAATCGCCTGCTGTTGTCGCTGCGCGCAGGCGCCGGCACCGCTGCCAACGCTGCTGAAGGGGACCGCTGAGTCATGGGTATCGCTATTCTTTTCCTCGTGTTCGGCGTGCTGCTGTTGATCGGCGTGCCGGTGGCCTATGCCTTGGCTGCGGCTGCGCTGGCCACCCTGCTGTATCTGGATATTCCCAGCATCGTATTGGTGCAGCAGATCTCCGCCGGTACCGGTTCGGCCTCGCTGATCGCCATTCCGCTTTTCATCTTTGCCGGTGAAATCATGATGCGCGGCGGTATTTCCGAGCGTTTGATTTCCCTTGCGTCGTCGTTGGTCGGGCGCATGCGCGGTGGCCTGGGCCAGGTTTCGATCCTGTCTTCGCTGTTCTTCGGCGGCGTCTCGGGTTCGGCGATTGCCGACGTATCGGCAGTCGGCGGCACGATGATTCCGCAGATGGTCAAGCGTGGCTACGACCGTGATTTCGCGGTAAACGTCAGCATCACCGCCGCGCTGGTGGCGCTGCTGGTGCCGCCTTCGCATAACCTGATCCTGTTCTCGGCTGCAGCCGGTGGTGGCCTGTCCATCGCCGATCTGTTCGCCGCAGGTATCGTGCCGGCGCTGTTGATGACCGTGGTGCTGATGGTCACCGGTTACGTGGTTGCGCGTCGTCGCGGCTACGGCGTGGAAGCCTTCCCGGGCTGGCGCGCGGTGCTGCTGCGCTTGGTTGCCGCCCTGCCCGGCCTTGGCCTGGTCGGCCTGATCTTCTTCGGTATCCGCGCCGGCATCTTCACCGCGGTGGAATCGGCTGCCATCGCCGTGGTCTACGCCTTGCTGGTGACCACCGTGCTGTACCGCCAGCTGCGCATCAAGGAGTTCTTCGAAACGGTGATCCATGCGGCGCGCAGCACCGGTGTGATCCTGTTCGTGATCGCCACCGCCGCCGTGTTCGGTTGGTTGCTGGCCTACCTGCAGGTGCCTGCAGCGGCGGTGGACTTCCTGCAGTCGTTCGCGCACAGCAAGTACATGGTGCTGCTGATGATCGTGGTGATGCTGCTGTTGCTGGGCACCTTCATGGACCTGGCGCCGATGATCCTGATCTGCACGCCGATCTTCCTGCCGGTGGCCAAGGCTTATGGCATCGACCCGATCCACTTCGGCCTGGTGCTGGTGCTGACCGGTGGACTTGGCCTGGTGACGCCGCCAGTGGGCTCGGTACTGTTCATCGGCACCGCCATCGGCAAGATCAGCGTGGGCGAAAGCATGAAGACCATCTGGCCGTTCTGGATGGCGGGGTTGGTGGTGTTGCTGATCGTGACCTTCTTCCCCGAACTGTCGTTGTGGCTGCCGGCCCTGCTGCGTAGCTGATGCATGCACGCTGCAGGCAGGTTCGCGCCTGCCTGCGGTTGTGCTTTGGCGTAGGCCTGTGCGCCGCGCCTTCAAACTGGAGATGACGATGAACGTGACCCGTACCCTGGCCGCGCTGGCTACCGCTTGCCTGCTCGCGGCCGCGCCGGCCTTCGCCGATGCACAGACCACCCCAAAACGCGGCATCGAGCAGCAGCGCATGGCCGACCTGGGCAATGGCAGCTTCCTCAACCCGGTGCTGGCCGGCGATCACCCGGATCCGTCGGTGCTCAAGGACGGCGACGATTACTACCTCACCCTGTCCTCGTTCGACGCCTATCCCGGCCTGCCGATCTGGCACTCGCGCGACCTGGTGAACTGGCAGCCGCTGGGCCATGCCATCACCAGCAACGTCGGCGCGATCTGGGCACCGGACATCATCAAACACCAGGGCCGCTACTTCATCTACTTCCCGGCACGCACCGGCGAGTCGCGCAGCAACTTCGTGGTCTGGGCTGATGACATCAAGGGCCCGTGGAGTGAGCCGATCGACATCGGCCTGTCCGGCTACATCGACCCCGGGCATGCTGTCGGCGAAGACGGGAAGCGCTACCTGTTCCTGTCCGGCGGCGATTACGTGCAGATCAGCGATGACGGCCTGAGCGTGGTCGGCAAGCCCAAGCATGTGTATGACGGTTGGCGTTACCCGGCAAGCTGGGACGTGGAGTCCTATGCCCAGGAAGGCCCTAAGATCAGCCAGCGCAATGGCTGGTACTACATGACCACCGCCGTCGGCGGCACCGCCGGCCCGCCGACCGGGCACATGGTCATCACCGCACGCTCGCGTTCAATCCACGGGCCGTGGGAAAACGCGCCGAACAACCCCATCACCCGCACCGTCAACCGCGATGAACCGTGGTGGTCACGCGGCCATGCCACGCTCATCGAAGGCACCGACGGACGCGGCTGGATGATGTACCACGGCTACGAGAACGGTTACTGGACGCTGGGCCGGCAGATGCTGCTGGAGCCGATCGAGTGGACCGCCGATGGCTGGTTCGTCGCCAAGGGCGGCGATCTTGGTACGCCGCTGGCCAAGCCCTCCGGTGAGGCCGTACCGCATGGCATGGCGCTGTCCGACGACTTCAAGGGCGGCAAGCTCGGCCCGCAGTGGTCGTTCTTCAACCCGGCCCGCGACGAATACCAGCGGCTGTCCTTCGACCAGGACGGCATGACCCTGCAGGGCAAGGGTACGACCCCGCGCGACAGCTCACCGCTGACCGCCATCGCCGGCGACGTGGCCTATGAGTTCGAGGTGGAAATGGACATCGAGCCGGGTGCGTTCGGTGGCGCGCTGCTGTTCTACAGCGACCGCCTGTATGCCGGTGTCGGCAGCAATGGCGAACAGTTCATCCTGCACCGCTATGGCGAGGAACGCCCCACCCGGCCCCAGCCCAGCGCCACCGGCGGCAAGCTGTGGCTGCGGGTGACCAACAACCGCCATATCCTCACCATCCACAGTTCCAAGGACGGCAGCAGCTGGCAGAAGTATCCTGTTCAGATGGAAGTCTCCGGCTACCATCACAATGTGGCGGGGAAATTCCTTGCGCTGAAGCCGGCCATCTACGCTGGCGGCAACGGCAAGGTGCATTTCCGCCAGTTCCGCTACCGCGCATTGGATTGAGCGCGGCCCGATAGAATGAATGTATTGAACGGTTTCAAGGACATCCCCTTGCGCAAGAAAGCCGACGTCGCCGCTACGCCCCAGTCACTGGGGCGGCCCGCCACCATCAACGACATCGCGCGGTTGTCGGGTGTTTCCAAGAAAACCGTCTCGAGGATCATCAACAACTCGCCGCTGGTGCGCAAAGACACCCGCGACAAGGTGGAAGCGTTGATGCGCGAAGTCGGCTACACGCCCGATCCGCTGGCGCGTGGCCTGGCGTTCCGGCGCTCGTTCCTGATCGGCATGGTTTACGACAACCCCACCGCGCAATACGTGGTGGACATGCAGAACGGTGCTTTGGACGCGCTGCGCGGCTCCACCTTCGAGCTGGTGGTGCACCCCTGCGACACCCGCAGCCCCGGCTATATCGAGGGCGTGAAGCGCTTCGTGCAGCAGCAGAAGCTGCACGGCGTGATCCTGGTGCCGCGTGCGTCCGAAGACCAGGCGCTGGCCGACATGCTGGATGAAATCGGCTGCCGCTTCACCCGTATCGCCGCGCTGCCGCTGGATGAAACCTCGCAGATGGTGATCACCCATGACCGCGACGGCGCTGCCGAAGCGGCCGACTACCTGCTGTCACTGGGCCACCGCGATATCGCCCTTATCACCGGCCCGACTGCTTACCGTTCGGCGCATGAGCGTACTGCCGGTTTCATCGAAGCGCTGGAACGGCGTGGCATCGAGCTACCGCCGGCACGCATCATCGAGGCCGGTTACACCTTCGAATCCGGTGTGGCCGCCGCCGAGAAGCTGCTGCTGGGCAAGCAGCGCCCGACCGCCATCTTCACCGGTAACGATGAAATGGCCGCCGGCGTCTACAAGGTCGCCATGCGCGCCGGCATCAGCATTCCACGCGAGTTGTCGGTGGTCGGTTACGACGACAGCCCGCTGGCCTCACGGCTGTGGCCGTCGTTGACCTCGGTGCGGCGCAATACCCGTGACACCGGGCGTACAGCGGCCGCGATGCTGATCCAGCCGGAGGGCAAGAACGCCATGCCGATGGCCAGCGTACGCCCGCATCTGATCGTGCGCGATTCCTGCCAGCCGCCGCAGGACTGAGCACCCCAAGTTTTTGTTTTTCAAAGGGAATCGCTTATTTTGCAGTGCAAAATGACACCGGTTTCCATAATTGGCTAGAATCGTCTGGCAGGCCCGCCAAATGCACCAGCGGGCCACTGGACAGATGCGCTGACCGGGCCTACCCCGGAGCCATCGCCCCGCTACGGCGCCCGCCGCCGGCAGCACCATCGAACTACCGCTCTGGGAGAGGAACAGCATGACGAATCCATTCAGTCTCGAAGGCAAGGTCGCCCTGGTAACCGGTGCCAATACCGGCCTGGGCCAGGGCATCGCGTTGGCGCTGGCCGCCGCCGGTGCCGATATTGCCGGCGCCGGCATCGTCCCGGCCGACGAGACCGCCGACAAGGTGCGCGCGCTGGGCCGCCGCTTCCTCAACATCGAAGCCAACCTGATCAGCATCGAGCCGGTTGAGCGCGTGGTTGCCGAAACCATCGCCGGCCTGGGCCGCATCGACATCCTGGTCAACAACGCCGGCCTGATCCGTCGCGCCGACGCGGTGGATTTCAGCGAGAAGGACTGGGACGACGTGATGAACGTCAACATCAAGTCCGCCTTCTTCATGAGCCAGGCCGCGGGCAAGCAGTTCATCGCCCAGGGCAGCGGCAAGATCATCAACATCGCCTCGATGCTGTCCTTCCAGGGCGGCGTGCGGGTGCCTTCGTATACCGCCTCCAAGAGCGGCATTGCCGGCATCACCCGGCTGCTGGCCAATGAATGGGCAGGCAAGGGCGTGACCATCAACGCCATCGCCCCGGGTTACATGGCCACCGACAACACCGCCCAGCTGCGTGCCGACGAAGACCGCAACAAGGCGATCCTGGACCGCATCCCGGCCGGCCGCTGGGGCAAGCCGGAAGATCTGGGCGGCACGGCGGTATTCCTGGCGTCGAGCGCCTCGGATTACGTCAACGGCGCGATCATTCCAGTGGATGGCGGTTGGTTGGCGCGCTGAGGATTGAAGGTGGTGATGCGGAAGCTGAAAGGCCAGAAATCAGGAAGCGAAAGCTGAAGAACTGAAAGGCTAGAAGCGCCCTCACCCCTACCCCTCTCCCGCATGCGGGAGAGGGGAATGCAACAGCCAAAGCAACAGCCAACGCAACGGCCAAAGCAACGGCCAACGCAACAGCCAAAGCAACAGCCAAAGCAACAGCCAAAGCAACAGCCAACGCAACAGCCAAAGCAAAAAGCCAAAGCAAAAAGCCAAAGCAAAAAGCCAAAGCAAAAAGCCAAAGCAAAAAGCCAAAGCAATAGCCAAAGCCAAAGCAACGACCAATGCAACAGCTGAAGCAAAAGCAAAGGCAATGATCAAAGCAGCAGCGAGCGGCGGCAGCCAGCAGCCGCGAGCAGCACAGATTTCCCTTCTCCCGCCTGCGGGAGAAGGTGCCCCGAAGGGGCGGATGAGGGGAAGCTTTTGCTTCAGCTTCCACCCCATCAACAACACCGTTTCCCCCTATAAATGAGAGTCACGCAATGAAAATCGCATTGATGCAGGAGTTCAGCCAGGCCGCCAAGAACCCGGTGGTGCTGGAACAGCTCAACACCGTCGCCGCCGCACAGGGCCACGACGTGTACAACGTCGGCATGGACGGTGACAACGATCACCGCCTGACCTACATCCATCTGGGCATCTGCGCCGCGCTGCTGCTCAATGCCAAGGCCGTGGATTTCGTGGTGGCCGGCTGCGGCACCGGGCAGGGCGCGATGATGTCGCTCAATGCATGGCCGGGCGTGTACTGCGGCTACTGCATCGAGCCGACCGACGCCTTCCTGTTCGCCCAGGTCAACAGCGGCAACGCGCTGGCACTGCCGTTCGCCAAGGGCTTCGGCTGGGGCGCGGAAATCAACATCCGTTACATCTTCGAAAAGGCGTTTGCCGGTGAGCGCGGTCAGGGTTACCCGGCCGAGCGCAAGGAATCGCAGATGGCCAATGCCGGCATCCTGGCGCAGGTAAAGCAGGGCGCTTCGAAGGACTTCGTCGAAGGCCTGAAGTCCATCGACCAGGAACTGGTCAAGCAGGCCGTCGGTGGCGAGCGCTTCCAGAAGGCGTTCTTCGACAACGCGCAGGACCAGAACATCGTCGCCTACGTGAAGAGCGTGCTGGGCAAGTAAGTCCTGGCATGCAGTAGCGCCCTCGCGGGCAGACAAGGGCGCCTGCGGGCGCCTTTGTTGTTTGTGGGCGACCGGGCTTTGGCCTACGGCTGCTCCGTGAAGCAAGACTCCAGCCCTTCTCCCCTTGCGGGAGAAGGTGCCCGAAGGGCGGAAGAGGGGAGGCGTGCGAAGCACGCGTGCTTCTCGGTGCTGGAGCTCATCAAGCCAGCGATCTTCGATCGCTACCCCTCTCCCCAACCCCCGCTCCGCGCCCCAGCCCTTGCGCCGGCGCAAGGGCGTTCAAGGGTCCACGAACCTTCGGTCCGTCAACCGTCCCCTCTCACCCCGCAAGGGGAGAGGGGCTTAAAGGCACAAAGCAAAGCATGAAGACTCCAGCGATTTGTCTCATCCTCCTCAGCGCTTTCTTTGCCAGCGCCCAAGCCAACGAGCCCACCCACCGCATCTTCATAGCTGCAGACTCCACCGCAGCCAGCTACGGCCCAGAACGCGCGCCACAAGCCGGCTGGGGCCAGACGCTGCAAAGTTGGTTGGATGAAGGCCAATGGCAGGTTCGCAACCATGCCGTTGGTGGCCGCAGTACCCGCAGCTTCATCAACGAAGGGCGTCTTGCTGCAATCGAAAAGCAACTGCAAGCAGGCGATGTATTGCTGATCCAGTTCGGCCACAACGATGCCAAGCGCGAAGACCCGACGCGTTACACCGACCCGGACAGCGACTACCCACAATTCCTCTCGCGCTACATCGCTGCAGCGCGTGCGAAAGACGCAACGCCTATCCTGATCACCCCCGTCGCCCGCTTGCTGTACGACTTCGGTGCGCTGCTGGATACACATGGCCGCTACACGCAGGCGATGAAGCAGGTGGCGAAAGAACAGAACGTGCAGCTGATCGATCTCAACGCAAGCTCAATGGCATGGATACGCGCGCTGGGTGAGCAGGGCGCAAAGCCTTACTTCATGTTCGTCCCCGAACAGAACAAGGCCGATGGCACGCACTTCAGCGTTGCCGGCGCCACTGCGGTGGCCTGCCAGGTGATGCGGAGCTGGGTCGAGCTCGCGCCGCAGATGAAGGCGAACCTGAAGCGTGATATCGACTGCGGTGCGATCAACGCGGGGCAGGGCACCGCTGTTTCTACGCCAAGCGCGGCAGCACCGGCAGTTGCGGCGCCCAAGCAGGATGCAGGCAACCCACATGGCTCGCAGGTGATCCGCGAGCAGGATATCGGCCGCGCGCAACCTGGCCCGCATGGCGGCGCCGGCCCGACCACGGCCTACTCGTTCTTCGCCGACGTAAGCGATCTGCCATTCGTGATGCGCAAGCGCGTGCTGCACAAAGGCGCCGGCATAGGCCTGCATCCGCAGCACAAGGACGAGATCTACTACATCGTCAGCGGACGCGGCCTGTACGTGCTCGATGGAACGCAGTACGAAGTAGGGCCAGGTCATGCGCTGCTCACCCGCAGTGGCAGCAGCCACGCCCTGCAGCAGATCGGCGACGAGGACCTGGTGGTGATGCTGGCCTATCCGACGACGCTGCCGCGTTGAGAAACGCTCAGCGCGCCGCCCAGGGCTCCTGCTCCAGCCGCTGTGCCAGGTAGTCGATCAAGGCCTGCACCCGCGCCGGCCGGTGCAGGCCGGGCGGGGTGATGATGCTCAGTGCCAACGGCTCCACCTTCCAGTCGTCCATCGCGGTCTGCAGGCGGCCATCGCGCAGTTGCTCCCAGACCAGGAACTCCGGCTGCAGGGCCAGGCCCAGCCCCGCCTGCAAAGCGGCATCGAATATTTCGGCGTTATTGGCCTGCAGCTGGCGCGGCACGGTCTGCGCGAACTCGCCATGGCGCGGGTGGCGGAAACGCCAGGTGTTGCCGCTGCGGGTGTAGCTGTACTGGAAGCCGCGATGCTGGGCCAGATCACGCGGATGCGTAGGCCGACCGTGCGCTTCAAAGTAGGCAGGTGACGCGACCAGCAGAATCCGTACCTGGCATAGCTGGCGCGCGCGCAGGCTGGAGTCGGCCAGGGTGGAGATGCGCAATGCCATGTCGAAGCGCTCGGCCACCAGATCGACCATCTGATCGCTGAGCTGGATATCCAACTCCACGTCCGGATGCGACTGCATGAAGGCCGGCAGCAATGGTGCCAGCCGCGATACGCCAAACGACATCGGCGCCGCCAGCCGGATCAAGCCACGCAGCGCGGCCGAACGGTCAGCCACTTCGGCCTCCACCGCCTCGCCCTCGTCGAGGATGCGCGCAGCCCGCTCCAGGGCGGCCTCACCGGCGGAGGTCAGCGACATGCGCCGCGAAGTGCGGTGGAACAGGCTGGTGCCGATGCGTGTCTCCAGCCGGGTGATGGCCTTGGACACGGTGGCCTGCGACAGCTGCAGCTCCTCGGCCGCGCGGGCGAACGAGCCGGCTTCGGCGACCTTGGCGAAGATGGCCCAGGCTTCCAGATCAGGCAGGCGGTTCATGGCGTCAGCTCGCGGGGCAGGGGTTTAATCATGTCACATATGGAAAGAATGACTTTCCATACTTTCTATTCTCTGCATCGGCAGCCAGGCCTAGACTGGGCCCCATCGAATCCCCACCCGCTTGCAGGAGAACGCCATGATTGAACGTCGCCCATTTGCCAACCTCGGTGGAGCCAATCACGGTTGGCTGGATGCCAAGCACCATTTCTCGTTTGCCGAGTACCAGGACAACAAGCGCATGAACTGGGGCGCGATGCGGGTCTGGAACGACGACACCATCCAGCCCGGCACCGGCTTCCCGCCGCATCCGCATGCGGAGATGGAGATCATCACCTACGTGCGCGAAGGCGCCATCAGCCACAAGGACGACCAGGGCAACCAGGGCCGTACCGAAGCCGGCGATGTGCAGGTGATGAGTGCCGGCACCGGCGTCCGCCACGCCGAGTACAACCTGGAGCCGGGCATCACCCGCATCTTCCAGATCTGGATCTTCCCCGACCAGCGCGGTGGCAAGCCGTCCTGGGGCACCAAGCCTTTCCCCAAGGGTGAGCGCTCGGGCCGCTTCATCGCCTTGGCCAGTGGCATGCAGGGTGACGAGGATGCATTGCCGATCCGTGCCAACGCCCGCGTGCTGGGCGCCACGCTGAAGGCCGGCGAGAGCACCGAGTACCACTTCAGCGATGCCAACCGCTACGGCTACCTGGTGCCGAACACCGGCAAGGTCGAGGTCAATGGCGTGCTGCTGGAGGCCCGCGATGGCGCCGCCATCAATGGCGAAACCAGCATCCGCATCACTGCCTTGGAAGACGCCGAGCTGGTGCTGGTGGATACCGCGGCGCTGCAGTAAGCAACGTCGGGGGCAGAGTCGGGTTTCTGTTTTCCAAGCGTAGTTGCGTTAGCCGGGCCGCGAAGCTGGTGACGTACCAGCTTCGCGATTTGCTCAGGGCCGGTAGTTGTTTGTGGGAGCGGTGTAAGCCGCGAAGCTGACATTGTTGAAGCCCAGGGCAGCTATGCCATCTGGCGAAGCAGCGGCTTCGCGGCTTACGCCGCTCCCACAAAAAGCCAAACGACAAAGGCGCAGATATCCGCGCCTTTTTTCTGGGTTGTTACTTGTGACATCGAAGGGCTCTTTGGGTGCCCAGTGTGAGCTGCAGTTTGTTCGCTCACGCCTTCTTGCGGCTGGCCTTGCGTTTGCTGGCCGCGCGCGTGGGTTCCACCACGGTATCGGTACCGCTGACCGGTTCCATCCAGGTGAGCACATCCACATAGGCGATGAAGTGCTGCAGGTACTCCGGTGAGATCTCCTGCATCAGTGCCATCGCGCGATAGGTAAGCACGCTGGAGTGCAGCGGGCCGGCATCTTCGGGCAGTGAATCCAGGCACTGGCGGAGCAGGCTGTCGATGCGGATGCGGCTCCATAGCTGCTGGAATTCATCCAGCGCCGGCATCAGCGCTGCCTCGTTGCTGTCAGCACTGTCGGCGTCGCCGGCCGCTGGGCTGGATGTGGCCAATGGCAGTTGGTACTGCAGTGGATCGGCCGTCAGCTGCAGTAGCAGCGATTGCAGCGGGCTTTCCACTGCGTCCCCGGCTACGGGCAGCGGAGCTTCCACCGCGACAAGTTGCGCATAAGCACCCATCAGCTGCGACAGGCGCGCATCAAGCTGCTCGCGCGCGCTGCCGGTATAGCGTTGTGCGCGTTGCGCAAGTGCTGCGATCAGCTCGAAACGTGCCAGGTCAACACGATCAGCGTCGCTTTCGCGCCATGCCTGCAACTGCGCCAGCGTTGCCGGATCAGCGGGCATCATTGCGCGGCATCGGCCTTGCCGTCCTGCTTCGGGCGCGGAATCGGCGCGATCTCGACGCGGCGGTTTTTTGCTCGGCCAGCTTCGTCATCGTTGCTGCTGACCGGCTGCTCGGCGCCGAAGGCGGCAGCGAATACCGACTGCGACGGCACGCCATCGGCGATCAGCGTGCGGGTGACGGTGAGTGCACGTGCGGCCGACAACTCCAGGTTGTCGGCGAAGCGGCCATGGACCACGCGCACCGGCTGGTTGTCGGTGAAGCCGCTGACCATCAGGATCTCTTCGCGCGTGCCCAGATATTCACGCAGCGGCGCGGCCAGGCTCTGCAGCAGTTCGCGGCCTTCCGGCTGCAGCTGGTCGGAGTTGAGCGCGAACAACACGCTGCCACTGATGCCGATGCGGCCATTGATCACTGTCACCCGGCCGGCGGCCAGCGGTGCCGCCAGTGCCTGCTCCAGCGTCTTGAGCTTGGCGGTCTGCTCCTGGCGCTGTTTTACCTCTTGATCCAGGCGGTTGTGCAGCAGCAGCTGGATGCCGATCACACTGGCCAATATCAGCACGAAGGCGCCCAGCAACACCGACATCAGGTCGCCGAACGCGGCCCATGTGGTGGCGCTGGATTCGGCGTCGAATTCGATTTCGTCGCTCATCGCGCTCAGGCTCCGGCGTTGTCGCGGGCGACGGCCAGCTGCTGCAGTTCGCCGATGATCTGCTTCTGCGAGAGCATGCTCAGGTCCACCACTTCGCGCGCCTGGGCCACGTAGTAGGCCAGCTGCTCATCGCTGCGGGCCAGCGACTTGTCCAGCGCGCCTTCAATCAGCTGCAGGCGTTCGTTCAAAGCTTCGGTGGACTGGCCAAACAGCTGCACCGCACTGCCGAAGGCATCGCCCAGGCTGGCCAGTTCCACCGCGCTGGCGGTGACATTGGCGGCGGCGTGGTCGAGCCTGCTGGTTTCGCTTTCGAGCTGGTGGCTGAAGCGATTGCCGACGCGTTCGAGCAGATCGGCCGAGGTGCTGACCAGTGCGTCGATGGCGCTGCGCTGTTCGGTGGATGCATGGGTAACCGCGCCGAGCAGGGTTTCCAGCGTGGACAACAGATGGCTGCGTTCTTCCAGCATGGCGGTGTCGCGGACCATGCTGTCGGACAGCTTCTGGCGCAGTTCGGCCACCACTACGGCGGCGGCGCGCGGTGCTTCCGAGGCGCTCTGCACCAGCCGCGAGATTTCGGCGATGGTGTCGCGGGCCTGCGCCTGCTGCTGCTCGCTCATGGTCTGCGTGGTCTGCGCCAGGCTGTCGCAGATCTGCTGCTGGCGTTGCGCGACGGCTTCGCCATTGCGCTGCCAGCTGCTGTCCAGCGTGTTGACCATCGCCGACAGACTCTGCGACCACTGGCCAAGGCGCTGTTCGTCGCGCGCTGCGAACGCCGTCTGCAACTGCTCATGCGATTGCTGCAGGGCGCTGAGCAGCGACTGTGCCTGTTGTTCGAATGCGGACGACGCGCCCAGCAAGGCCTGCTCATTGCGCTGGGCCAGTTCGCCATGTGCGCTGTGCTGCTGTGCCAGGGCGTCGCGCCAGGCGTCGGCGGTGCGGGCGGCGCTGTCTTCCATGCGTACGGCAACGCCGTCGATCAGGGCGTTGCTGCGTTGTTCGAAGTTGCTGCTGAACTGGGCCAGTGCCTGCTGCAGCTGCTCGGTGAGTGCGCTGTTGCTGCGCTGCTGCTGCTCAAGTGCGGTGTTCCAGCTGTTGCCTGCGGTTGCGGCGGCGCTTTGCACTGCCACGTTGATGCCGTCGAGCTGCTTCTGCACGGCAGTGTCGATGCTGGTGTGCAGGGCCTTGGACGTGTCCGCCAGTCCGGCCATCGTCGCATCCACCACCGGCTGCAGGGCGGCACCCACGGCATTGGCCTGCTGGCTGATACCGGCCTGCATTGATTGCTGCAGTGATGCTGCCAGCTGCGTATACGCCGCTTCGGTGCGCTGATGGAATTCCTGCTGGCTGGCCTGCAGGCGTTCGTTGTTGGCCTGGTGCTGCTGTTCCAGGCTGCCCATCATGGCCTGCAGGCGCTCGACCAGGGTCGGCATCAGCGCGTTCTGTTCCTGCAGCAGGCGGAAGGTTTCACCGCGTTGGAAGCGCTGCGAATGCACCCGCAGCTGACTGGCGATGCCGGCGTCCAGCTCCTGCACGGTCTGCGCGCGCTCGCGGCGCAGCAGGGCCGACAGCAGGCCGAGCGCGGCCGAGCTGGCCACGCCGGCAATCGAGGTGCCGAAGGCGAAGCCCAGGCCCTTGACCGGCGCCGCCAGCGAGCTGCGGATGGCATCCAGGTCGGTGGCGCTTTCCAGCGCCAGGCCGGTGCCACGCAGGGTCGCCATCATGCCGAGCAGGGTGCCGAGCATGCCCAGCAGCACCAGCAGGCCGACCAGATAAGGGGTCAGCGCAGGGGCGGGCAGGCCGACCCGTTCGCCCTGCACGCGCAGCCGTACCGGGCCGCGCAGGCTTGGCTGCAGGCGGCTGAGCCAGCCGTCGAGGTTGTCCGCGGCCTCGCCGATCGACGGCAGCGCCTGCTGCAAGCCGGTGGTGGCCTGGCGGTAACGGAACAGCTCCACGGCACCGGCCAGATAGCAGGCGGCGATGATCGCGGCGACCACCGCAGCCAATGGATGGGTGCCGGCATAGCCCACGCCGATCCAGCACACGGCCAGCAGGCCAACAAGGAAAACAACGACAGCAACGAGGTTTCTGGACATGAGGTACGGATTACCGGGTGCGTAGCGCTGCAAGCAGGCCATCGATGGGGTGGAAACGGACATCCAGTTCGGCCAGCAGCGCAATGCGCAGGTCTTGCCGGAACGTGGCCAGCCAAGGGCCGGTGGGTGCCGCCGGGGGTTCCGATGCCGGGGCATCGTCGGGGTCGTGCGCGACTGTGTCGTACAGCCGTTGGTAGTGCAGGCCGAGCAGCACCGGCACATGGGAGAGCAGGGTATGTTCGCGCGGGCTGAGGGTAGCCTCCATCACCGCGTCGACTTCGGCCAGGCGCGCCTTGGCCGGGGATTGGCGGGCCAGCATGTCACGCAGGCGGCCGCGCAGGCGCCCGCTGGCGGTCTGCATGGCGCGTTGCTGCGTCAGATAGTGCTGGCGGTAGGGGGCGAAACCGGGCGGCAGCTCGAGATCGGCGGGCGACGGGTTGCGCGGCGGGCTCAGGTCGATCTCGGCCTGTGTGGCAGCGCTCAGCCTGGCCCGCACTTGTGCGTATTCAGCATCCTGGGCCGGGTCGTAGGTGGCGCCGGGCTCTGGCGCTGGCGGCAGGTTGTCCAGCGCTTTGGACAGGGTGATGGCGCGGTTCCAGTCGAACCACTGCGCCAGCCGCTCCGGCACCGCAGGTGCCGCAGGGGATGTTCCCTCGTCATTGAAACGGGCCAGCAGGCGAATGAACGCCGGGCCCAGAACGGGCGCCCGTTCGGATGCTTTCGCCATGGTCCTGACTAAAAATTGGTCATTTTACATGCTGCGGCAAACCGCGCCCTGCGCCCGGTATTCAGGGCCGGGGCCGGGTGGCGGGGCTCAGCGCGCATGGCGTTTGTGCAGTTCCAGCAGCAGCTCGGCCTCGGCGGCGGGCTTGGAGGGCGTAACTTTGGCTTGGGCTCTGCTTAGGGTAGTGCCGAGCCATGCTCGGCAAGGGCTTTCCGGCCACAGTGCCCTGTAGGAGCGGCCTCAGCCGCGAAGCTGGCAATGCTGGAATAACCGATATCTCCGCAATCTGATGGTTTATGGGCTTCGCGGCTTATGCCGCTCCCAAAACGGCGGATGGGCTGTGGGTGGAGTCCCTGCCGAGCATTGCTCGGCACTAACGAATAAAAAGGCGGCACTGGGGCGGTGCTAGATAACCCGCAGGGTGATCGCCTTCAGCACCGCGCGGGTGCGGTCGCGGGTGTCGAGCTTGTCGAGGATGGCCGAGACGTAGTTCTTCACCGTGCCTTCGGCCAGGAACAGGCTGCCGGCGATTTCGCGGTTGCTGTAGCCGCCGGCCATCAGCCGCAGCACAGCCACTTCCTTCTGGCTGAACAGTTCTTTGGGCGCGTCATCGGCGTGGTAGCGATAGCGCTGGCGCACCGCGTCGGTGCTCACCGGCTGCAGCAGGGTCTGCCCGGCGATGGCTCGCGTGATTGCCTCATGCAGGTCCTCGGGTGCGGCATCTTTCAACAGGAAGCCTTGTGCGCCGGCGTCGGTGGCCCGCAGCAGCAGGTCGCTCTCATCGAAGGTGGTCAGGAACACGCACGGCGTTTGATCGCCGCGCGCACGCAGGGTCTTCAAGGCCTCGATGCCGTCCATGCCTGGCATGCGGATATCCGACAGGATCAGCTGCACCGGCTGCTGCGGGAGCTGTTCCAGCAGGGCTTCGCCGCTGTCGGCTTCGAACACGATGGTGATGCCGAGCTGCTGCAGCAAGGCGCGCAGGCCGGCGCGGATCAGGGCCTGGTCGTCGACCAGGGCAATGCGTGGGGAAGCGTTCATGCCGGCAATTCCACACGAATCTGCAAGGCACCGGAAGCGGCACGCTGCAACTGCAAGCTGCCGCCTTGTTCGTCCACCCGCTCGCGCATGCCGGTGAGCCCATTGCCTGCGCGCGGCTCGCCACGCAGCTGGCCATCATCTTCCATCGCCAACAGCAGCAGGCCGTCGCGGCGCTGCAGCGATACCTGCAGCATCCGGGCATCGCTGTGGCGGGCGCTGTTGGTCAGGGCTTCCTGCACGCAACGCAGGATGGTTTCGGCCTTGGCGGTATCGCTGACCTGCACGTCATCGTCCAACTGCAGCTGCAGGCGCGGGCGCGGCAGCGGTGCGGCCAGGGCATGCAGGGCGGTGTCCATGTCGAGCTGGCCGCTGTCGCGCAGGCAATGCACAACCGCGCGGATATCGCCCAGCAGCTCGGCGGACAGTTGTTCGCACAAGGCCAGCTCGGGTGCGGCATCGGCGTGTGCGGCAAGCGCGCGCAGGTGCAACCTCAGCGCCGTGAGCTTGTGCCCGGCCACATCGTGCAGCTCACGCGACAGGCGCAGTCGTTCCATGTCGCGGGATCTTTCGGCGAGCAGGGCGCGGGTGGCCAGCAGGTCGGCATTGACCTGTGCCAGCCGGTCGCGGGCCTGTTCGGCGCTGCGCGCGTAATGCGTGGTGAGCATGGCGAAAGCCTGGAAGCCGGCAAAGATCAGCACCACTGCGGCAGGATGGCTGTGGATGCCGCGCAGGACCAGGTACATGCCCAGGTTGACCAGCAGCATCACCACCAAGCTGATGCGCAACGGCCAGCTCATCGCCACCTGTGCGGCCAGCATCACCAGCAGGGCCGGCGCCACGCCGCTGCTGGCGCCCAGGCGGATCACCGCCAGCGCCGCCAGTGCCTCGACCAGCAATGCCACGCTGCGTTGTGGCGAGGGCCGCTCATAGCTGGCGGCAAACAGAAAGGCGAGCAGGAACAGCAGGGCGCTGCCCCAGCGCAGCGCGAGCTGCTCGGCGGAGCCGTAGGGCAGGGTCGCGGCTACTGCCAGCCAGGTCAGCAGGCCGGCGAGGTTGAGCGGGTGCAGCAGCCTGTGCCAGCGCGAACGGGGAGTGATTTCCATGCGTGCATGCTGCTGGCCGCAGGCCTCAGCAGCAAGAGGGGCGGAGCAGAAAGTGACTTCCGGCAGGGTGGATCAGTGACTGCCGCAACTGCCGCAGCCGCAGTGGCTCACGCACTCTGGCTGCAGGTCATCGCATTCCGCCGGCCGCCCTTGAAGAGATCGCTGTCATGCCTGGATATTCCCTGATCGTCGCGCTACATGTGCTTGCTGGCGTGGTCGCCTTGATCGGCTTCTGGTCGGCGGCGTTCATGAAGAAGGGCTCGCCGCGGCATCGCGCGCTGGGCAAGGTCTATCTGGTTGCGATGGCGGTGATCGTGGTCACCGCTCTGCCTATCACCGTCCAGTTCGCGTTCTTCCGCCAGCAGCCGCTGTCGGCATTGTTCCTGGCCTACTTGATGGCAATCACCGGCAACGCGACGTGGCTGGCGTGGCGTGCGGTCACCGACAAGCGCGACTGGAAGCAGCTGGTGTCGCGGCCGGGCTGGCATCTGGCGTTGTGGCCAATGGTGATCCTGGCGCTGGTGGTTGTGGCCACTGGTATCCACCACCGTCAGCCGTTGTTCCTGGGCTTCTCGTCGATTGGCCTGTGGGTGGGCTGGCGCATGCTGAAGTTCGCCCGCCGTGGACCATCGCGCCCGGACTGGGCATTCCGCCAGCATTACCAGTCGATCCTGGGCGCCGGCATCGCTACCCATGTGGCATTCCTCGGTATCGGCATGCGCCCGGTGTGGCAGTGGCTGCACAGCCACACCACGGTGCCGGCGGCGCTGATCGAGTTGTTCCCGTGGGCGGCACCGTTGCTGGTGGCGGTGGTCATTGGCATCTACCTGGACCGCAAGTACGGCGGTCGGCGGGTGGCCAAGGCTGCAGCGGGAAAAGCGGTGCAGTGAGCTACAGGCTTTGGAAAGCCCGGGGTGCGCGTTGCTTATCCGGGCCAGGTGGGACGCAGACGAAAAAGCCGCCCTCGGGCGGCTTCTTCTGTTCCGGCAAGGCGGTGCGGCCTAGACGTCGCCACCGTCCGCCCAACCTTCGCCGCTGCCGCGTTGGAATACCGTGTCACCGGCCTGCACATCGCCTGCCGGCAGATGTTCGGCATCTGCAAGACGTGCGTAGATCGGGGTGAAGTCCGGCTCGGTGGCGGCCATCAACTGCTCGAAACCATCAATGACGAAGTAGGTCTTCTGGAAGGTGTCGATGCGGTAGCGGGTGCGCATGATCCGCTCCAGATCGAAGCCAATGCGGTTCGGCGCCGCCGATTCCAGTGAGTACAGCGATTCGCCCTTGGACGAGACGATGCCGGCGCCGTAGATGCGCAGGCCGTCGGCGGTGTTGATCAGGCCGAACTCCACCGTGTACCAGTACAGGCGGGTCAGGTTCTGCAGCGCGTCCGGGCCGATGGCGTGGGCCTTGACGCCGCCACGGCCGTAAGCGGCCATGTAGTCGGCGAACACCGGGTTCATCAGCAGCGGCACGTGGCCGAACAGGTCGTGGAACAGGTCCGGTTCGGCGATGTAGTCGATCTGATCGGGGCGGCGGATCCACCAGGTCACCGGGAAGCGGCGGTTGGCCAGGTGATCGAAGAAGTCGAGTTCCGGCAGCAGGCCTTCGACCCCGACCAGGGTCCAGCCGGTGGCCGCGCCCAGCACTTCATTGAGCTGGTCGAAGCGCGGAATCATGTGCTCGCTCATGCCCATCTCGTCCTGGGCATCGAGGAACTCCTGGCAGGCACGGCCGACCAGCAGTTCGCGCTGGCGTTGGTACAGCGTGCTCCAGGTGGCGTGGTCGTCGGCGCTGTAGTTGTCCCAGGGCTGCTCCACCACGGCGGTGGTATAGACCGGCACGTAGCCCTTGTCGGTCTGCTGGTGTTCGACGCGGCGCGGGTGGGCTTCCATGGCGGCAGCTCCTGAAGGGAATAGATAACCGCATGGTAGGAAGCCTGCCGCGCAACAGGTGTGCGTAATTGCGGAGTGAGGGGCTTCTGACGCAATATTGTTGCGTCCATTCAATGCTGCGGAGCAACAAAGATGGCTTCGGTGAACCTTGACCGCACGGATCTGCGGCTTCTTGTCGAAATACAGCAGCATGGCCGTGCCACCAACGCGGAATTGGCGGCGCGGGTGAATCTTTCACCTTCGGCCTGCCTGCGGCGGGTGCAGCGGTTGGAAGCGGAAGGGGTGATTGCCGGTTACGGCGCACGCCTGGAGCCGCGCGCGATCGGGCTGGGCCTGCAGGCCTTCGTCCGCGTGCAGCTGTCCAAGCACGGGCAGGCGGCGATCGATCATTTCGTGCAGGCGGTGCAGCTATGGGATGAGGTGGTGGCCTGCCACGCGCTCACCGGCGACATGGACTATCTGCTGCAGGTCTACGTACGCGACCTGGACCATTTCTCGGAATTCCTGCTGGACAAGCTGCTCAATGCGGCCGGCGTGGCCGACGTCAATTCCAGCTTCGTACTGCGCACGGTCAAGGAGTTCCGCGCGCTGCCGCTGTCGCAGTTGGGGCGGTAAGGGCTCTTCCTTCTCCCTGCGGGAGAAGGTGCCCCGCAGGGGCGGAAGAGGGTAAGCGGCGAAGCCAATGGAATCCGAAGCAAGCTGCTTCGCTCGCACCCTCACCCCAACCCCTCTCTCAGGAGGGAGAGGGGCTTCAAGCATCAGCGCGCCGGCGCGCTGCAGTTCTTCTCGACACCGCGCAGCTTTTCGATGCGGCTGCGGCTGTCCTGGCAGCGCTGATGCGCCTCTGCCTGTATGGCCGCAGCGCGGGCATCGGCTCCGCGCACGGCGGCCACACGCGCCTGCTGCAAGCGTGCAATACCAGCGCGGATCTGCGGCATCGCCGCCATCGCTGCCTTCTCGCCTTCCAGAATCGCGCGGCCGCGCTGTTCGAAATCGGCAGCACCGATATCCAGCACCGCCGGCCGGATCACCACGTCGGCGCGCGCCAGTTCCTGCTCACCCAGGCGCTGACCCATGATGGTGATCGACTGGCCCACCGCACCCAGCAGGCCGGTCGGGCGCTGGCCGGTGGCGCGGCTGGAGATATCCACCGCGATCACGAACTCGGCACCCAGCTGCTTGGCCGCATCCACCGGCACCGGGCTGACCACGCCGCCGTCGACATAACTCTTGCCACCGATGATCACCGGCTCGAACACGCCGGGGATGGAGCTGGAAGCCCGTACCGCCTGGCCGACATTGCCGCGCACGAACACCGCCCGCTCACCGGTTTCCAGCTGGGTGGCGACCGCAGCGAACGGCTTTTTCAGCTGCTCGGCGCGCTTGTTGCCGACCTGCGCGTTGACGTAGTCCTGCAGCTTCTGGCCCTGCACCAGGCCGCCGGAGAACAGGCGGATATCGCGGATGCTGGCTTCATCCAGCGCGACGGCCTTCTGCTGCATCTGGAAGGCGTCCATACCGCTGGCATACAAGGCGCCGACCACGCTGCCGGCACTGGTGCCGGACACCACCACCGGCTCGAAACCATTGGCTTCCAGCATTTTGATCACGCCGATATGCGCAAAACCCTTGGCCGCGCCACCGCCCAATGCCACGCCGATCTTGACCGGCCGCACCGGCGTGGTCGGCTGCACCGCAGCCGGCGGGGTGGGCTTGGTGTTCTCGCCGCCACAGGCTGCCAGCAGGCCAAACAGGGAAAGAGACAGCAGCAGACGGGCGTTGCGCATGATGAACAGGGGGCTTTGGAAAGGGCGCCAGCATAACGCTTTGTGTTGGCAAGGCCGCCAGCAGGCTCACGTTTGGTTTAACCAGGGCTGCCATCGGCAGCCGGCATCAGCCTGCGTAAAGCTCTGGCGCCCACAACACTGCCAGTATCCCCAGCCCGATGACTATCCAGAAAAGTGCGCCCAACACCAGCCATACCCAGTTGGCAGCGGTGAGCCGGGAATTGCCGCGGCCGTCGGGGTCGCCGCTGGCGAGGTTGGCCGCGCGCTGTGCCTGTACCAGCGAGGTCACGTTCAGCGCCATCAACAGCATGCCGATCGCGAAACCCGGCAATGGCGGCAGGACGGCGTCGGGGATGCGGTTGATGATGCGGCCAGCAATCCCAGAAGAGATGAAAGCACCTGCCCACATGCCCGGTGACCAGTTATAACGCTGGCCTGAACGGCGCAGCCATTGATCGATTTCCTGATTCAGGCTGTTGGCGAAAAAGATCCCGAAGATGGCGCGAGGCACCGGCCAGATGTCCAGCTTCTTCTCGCGCTTATACCGGCTCCAGTGCTTCCAGAACCAATACACCGTGTAGAAGCCCAAGGTTGCCACGTACAGCAGCACCAGCTTGGTGATGGAGACCACATAGAACGGCGGCAGACCCAAAGGTTCAGTGGTTTCCTGCGTCAATGAGGCCTGCGGCGGAGCGTAAATATTTTCCTGCGCATCCATGGCTTGCGGTCTTTCCCTGAAAATGAATGCGGCGAGTATGGCCACGGCTTCAGGGCCAGACAAGGCACGGCTTTGCCTGTACGCGGAGCGCGGCTGATGGTGTGCAGGGATGCCGCTCGAACAGCGTTCCGTAGCCCGGACTTCTCAGCGAGACCGGGCTGCGGACGCCAGCGCGCCATCAGAACTTGTTGTCACCATCCAGCAAACGCCCCAGCCCACCCAGCACCGAGCCTTCACCGCGGTTTTGGCCGCCACCTTGCGGCGCGGCGGCATACATACGGCCAGCCAGGCGCGAGAACGGCAGTGATTGCAGCCATACCTTGCCGGGGCCGGTCAGGGTGGCCAGGAACACGCCTTCGCCGCCGAAGAACATGCTCTTGAGGCCGGCCACGCGGCGCACGTCCATGTCCACGCTGGCGTGGTAGGCCACCACGCAGCCGGTATCCACGTCGATGCGCTCGCCCGCTACCAGCTCGCGTTCAACCACGCAGCCGCCGGCATGCACGAAGACCCAGCCGTCGCCTTCGAGCTTCTGCATGATGAAACCCTCACCGCCAAACAGGCCGGTCATCACCTTGCGCTGCAGATGCACACCAACCTGCACACCGCGCGCGCCGGCCAGGAAGCTGTCCTTCTGGCAGATCAGCTTGCCGCCGTGCTGGTCCAGCTTCATCGGCAGCACCGTGCCGGGGTAGGGCGCGGCGAAGGCCACCTTGGCCTTGCCGTTGCCGGTGTGGGTGAACAAGGTGGCGAACAGGCTCTCGCCGGTGATCACCCGCTTGCCGGCCGACATCAGTTTGTCCATGAAGCCGCCGCCCTGGCCCTCGTGGCGGCCGTCGCCGAACACGGTGTCCATCTGCACGGACGAATCCTTGAACATCAGCGCGCCGGCCTCGGCAATCGCGCTCTCGCCCGGGTCCAGTTCGATTTCCACAAACTGCATCTCATGCCCGATGATGCGGAAATCGATATCGTCAGCCTGGTTGCGGTTGCCAGCCACCGGCGGCGGCATCGGGGGCGGGCTGCTCTGGCCGCCGAATTCGGTGACTTCGGTGACCGCCTGCCAGCCCTGCATGCCCTCGCGCCAGGCCAAGGCCTGGCGGCTACCCTGGGCAAAGCGGCGCGCCGCCTCGTCGTCCAAGGGGCCTACGCGGTCGGCTTGGCCGGGAATATGGAAATACCATTGGGTCATGGCGGTGTGCCTGGGCGGGAAAGGAAGCCAGTCTATGCGGCGGAACTGCATCACACCCCTGACAGTCGTCATGCCGATGAATACCTGAACGATTGCGATACGAATGTTGTGCTGCAACAATTCCGTGCTAGGCGCAGTTCCCATTTCTCCTCAACAGGCCCGTCTCGCCATGTCCCCGACCCGTACCGCTCGCCGCCGCTTGCCGGCAGCGCATCCGCTGTTCGTCGCCGTTCTTGCCGTATTGCCCTTCACCGCTGCAGCGCAGGACGCGACCACCGCCCAGAAGGAAGCATCCACGCTGGATGCGGTAAAGGTGACGGCGGCGCGCAAAGTCGAAAACATCCAGGACGTGCCGGTTTCCATCAGCACCGTCAGCGGCGAGAAGCTCGACGCGCTGGCCTCCGGTGGTACCGATGTGCGTTACCTGTCCGGCCGCGTGCCGAGCCTGAACATCGAATCCTCGTTCGGCCGTGCGTTCCCGCGCTTCTACATCCGCGGCTACGGCAACACCGATTTCCGTCTGAACACCTCGCAGCCGGTGTCGCTGGTGTACGACGACATCGTGCAGGAAAACCCGATCCTGAAGGGCTTCCCGATCTTCGACGTTGAGCAGGTGGAAGTGCTGCGTGGCCCGCAGGGCTCGCTGTTCGGCCGCAACACCCCGGCCGGCGTGGTCAAGTTCGACTCGGTGCGCCCGTCGCAGGAGTTCGAAGGCTACGGCAAGGTCGGCTACGGCAGCGACAACCTGTGGAACGTGGAAGCTGCAGTGGGCGGCGCATTGAGCGCGCGCTGGTCGGCACGTGTGTCGGCCCTGTACCAGCGCCGCGACGACTGGGTGAAGAACACCGGCCCGGGCCCGAACGACGGCCTGGAAGGCTATGACGAGTCGGCCGTGCGTGCGCAGTTCCTGTACGAAGGCGACAACTTCGAAGCACTGTTGGGCGCGCACAAGCGTCACCTCAACGGCACCGCACGTCTGTTCCGCGGCAACATCTTCAAGAAGGGCAGCAACGATTTCGTGCCCGGCTTCGATGAGAACAAGGTGTCCATCGACGGCCTCAACCATTCCGAGCTGGACAGCAGCGGCGCCAATGCACGCCTGAGCTGGGACCTGGGCAACTACAAGCTGTCGTCCATCACTGGTTACGAAACCGTGGACACCTTCAGCGTTGGCGACATCGACGGTACCTCGGGCCCGTACTTCACCGCTGATGTGCCGTTCGCATCGGAAACCGCCGATGGCATTCCCAGCCACTCGCAGTGGACCCAGGAACTGCGTCTTGAATCGCAGAACGAAGGCCCGCTGAACTGGCAGACCGGCCTGTTCTACTTCAAGGAAGATTACGACGTCGACAGCGTCAGCTACGACACCACCAACGGCAGCAAGCAGGACGGCTTCCAGCGCATCAACCAGACCAATGATGCCTGGGCGGTATTCGGCGGCCTGACCTTCCAGGCTACCGACAAGCTGGAGCTGCGCGCCGGTGCGCGTTACACCATCGACAAGAAGGATCTGACGGTCAAGGACTACTGGAACACCGGTTTCTCGCCGTGCGTGCTGTCGGCCAAGTGCGACCTGGCCGGTCTGCTCGCCGCGCAGCAGGCAGCCTTCGCCGCCGGCGATGCGGTTGATCCTTACCTGTCGGCCTCGACCAAGGACAAGAAGTTCAACTGGGATTTCTCGGCTACCTACGCCGTCAATGACACCGTCAACGTCTATGGCCGCGTCGCCACCGGCTTCCGCGGCAGCTCGATCCAGTCGGCAGGCGCGTTCAACGAAAAGACCGTGGCCGATCCGGAAACCGTGTTGTCGTTTGAAGCCGGCATAAAGGCCGACTTCTGGGACAACCGTGCGCGCTTGAACGCCAGCGTCTACCACTACCGGGTCAAGGACCAGCAGCTCACCGCCGTCGGCGGTTCCACCGGCAACGCCAATATCCTGCTCAATGCCGACAAGAGCGTGGGCAAGGGCTTCGAGCTGGATCTGCAGGCCTACCTGACCGACAACCTGCTGGTCACCCTGGGCAGTGGCTACAACCACACCGAGATCAAGGACGCCGACCTGAGCGTGGCCGGCTGCTTCTCCTGCACCGTGACCAATCCGCTGGATGCCAATGGCAAGGTGCTGATCAACGGCAATTCGCTGCCGCAGGCACCGGAGTGGACCCACAACATGACCGCGCGCTGGTCGCTGCCGTTGGCCGATGGCACCCAGCTCTACGTGTTCACCGACTGGGCTTACCGCAGTGAAGTGAACTTCTTCCTGTACCAGTCCAAGGAATTCACCGGCAAGTCGCTGCTGGAAGGCGGCCTGCGCGTGGGTTACCAGTGGAACGATGGTGATTACGACGTGGCCGTGTACGGCCGCAACATCACCAACCAGATCCGCGCCACCGGCGGCATCGACTTCAACAACCTCACCGGCTTCATCAACGAGCCGCGTCTGTGGGGTGTGGAGTTCAAGACCCGC
This sequence comes from Stenotrophomonas sp. STEN240, assembly GCF_056756175.1. NCBI lineage: Bacteria > Pseudomonadati > Pseudomonadota > Gammaproteobacteria > Lysobacterales > Lysobacteraceae > Stenotrophomonas > Stenotrophomonas sp. STEN240. The sequence goes on from NZ_JBRRBO010000005.1 coordinate 140,225, forward strand.
TTCTAAGCGCAGGTTTGTGAGTTGAACAAAGAAGGCGCGGAGCAATCCGCGCCTTCTGCTTTTCTGTAGTGCCGAGCCATGATCGGACAAAGGACAAAACCAAAACGCCCCAACCGAGCCAGGCACGCCACAACAAG